>CAMWNL010000061.1 GCA_947175585.1 uncultured Bacteroidales bacterium
ATAGCGATGACTCGTTTCTTTTTCTGGCTGAAGTTCAGGATTCAGAAGACAATCCCTATATTTTAGAGGTAACCGATATAAAGCTACCGTAATTGTCCAACGAGTTCATTAGTTTGGCAACCGAAAAATACAAAATAACAATCTTCCATGATGCTTCACTTAATTTCAAGATTAGCGATGCGATTATTTAGTTCATTGCTAATCTTGTGTTTTATTCAATCTTTATCGAGTTGCTCAAATTGTGATATTTTACAACCTAACAATACTGAGAATATAGATGACATGTACGAGTTAGAGTCTGTTCTAAATCATTATGTCGATGACCCTGAAAAACTCACCGCCGCTAAATTTCTGATTGCGAATATGCCGGGGCATTATTCTTTTGCTGACACAGCTTTGCTGCGGCGCTATCACCTGCGAGTAGATTCGTTTATTACGGACAATCCAGGCATAGCTTTCGGCAGTCTTTGTGATTCCGTCGACGCTTTAGCCAGGGTAATGGGGCTTGACTCTTCGCCAAAAGTCAGCGACTGTCAGATTATTACGGCTGATTTTCTTATTAAAAACATTGATCAGGCCTTTGAACAGTGGCGCACCAATCCCTGGTTGCGCCACTTGGATTTTGATCAGTTCTGCGAATATGTCCTCCCCTATAAGGTCAAGGAACTGCAACCGCTCGATAATTGGCGCGAGAAGTTCTGTGGTGTCTATGCCGACGAACTACGCACATTGGAGTATTGCGACCTCTATGACGGCTCGGCATATAGGGCATGCCGAACGCTCAATGAAGCGTATAAACGCGACAAGCGCCCAAGAGTCTCTAATATGAAATGGGTTCAGGTTTACGATGTAGATACACGCTTGAAAGTGCCTCGCGGCATGTGCAGTGACTTCGTCTATCTGACTGCAGTGATATTCCGCAGCGTGGGTCTGCCAATAGCCTGTGACCGCACACCCCACTGGGGCAATCAGCGGCTCGGTCATAGCTGGAACGTACTTTTGGCACAGAATGGTAAGACTGTACCGTTCGTAGGCATGCTTTTAAACGCAGAAGAGGGGCCAATTATTGATGAGCGTTTGCCAAAAGCATTTCGCTCGACATACTCCGCAAACCCCGATTTAAAAAAGCTCAATCTCACAGGCGACTATGTACCCCGGTTTTTCAGAAATATTTTTCAGAAAGATGTCACTGATGAGTATGTAGCGACATCAGACGTCGACATTGACTGCCGCGGCATCAACGGAAAGACGGCATATCTCTGTGTCTTCGGCGACAACGACTGGACGCCGGTCGATTTCGGCGAAATCAGCCGAGGCAAGGCTCACTTCAAGTCGGTGGGACGCAACATCGTCTATATGCCCGTGGCTTATTCGGCCAACGGCGAGCGCCGAACCCTCTCAGAACCATTTATCTTGAATTTCGACGGCAGCGTCACCTATCTGATGCCCGGAGATAAAACCATAAGTGCATCGCTCGACCGTAAATATCCCGTGCTGAAATATGTCTGGCTTTACTCCAAGCTCATTGAGGGCGGCGAGTTCGAGGCCTCTGACGACAAGGAGTTTAAGAGCGGTGTCCACAAGGTTCACACCATAGCGTCAGGCCGCGCTGTCGGGGGCGACGTGTCGGTCAGCGACACCGTGCCGCCCTGCCGATACTGGCGATACATCAACCGCCGCCCCGAGACCTACGGCTCTATGGCCGAACTGGCCTTCTTCCGACCGGGCGACGGTCAGCCCCTCGAAGGCCGCATCATCGGCACGGAGGGGTCGTGGGAGGACAACCCGGCGTGGGTGCGCGAGAACCTTTTCGACGGCAATGTGCTGACATCGTATTGCGCTCCGGCAGGCAGCGGATGTTGGGTCGGCCTTGACTTCGGCAAGCCTGTAAAGATCGACCGTATACTCTACACTCCCCGTGGCGACGGCAATATGGTGGAACCGGGCGACACTTACGAACTATCGTACTGGCATGACGGTCACTGGAACAGCCTCGGCCGCCAAACGGCCACGACAATGTCAGTCACCTACGACAACATACCCGAGGGCGCGCTGCTCCTCTTGCGCGACCTCACCAAAGGCAAGGAAGAACGAATATTCATGATTGACGAAAACGGCCGTCAGCAATGGTGGTGAAAAAATTATTAAAGCGCATTGGCAATTGGGTGATTAATATCTATTTGATTGCCTTTGGATTGGCTGTGCTATGGGTGGTCGGGCAGGTGTTCTGCTTCGCGTCGTTCAGCACACCGAATTTTACGCGAGTTTCTTTGCAATTACAACTATTATGTTTAAATTCGTGGTTGTAAAAGCATTAAACAAAACCTTAAAATGAACGCAAGTTATACCAGACGCATTTTCGCTTACTCTAAAAATCTACTTGCTTTTATATGTTTAGGAATATCTCTATTATCATGTTCCGAAAACAGCAAGAAGGCAGATACTATCGTCCTACATCAAACAACTGTACAACTCGCTCAAAGCGAGGTTTATTCGCCTCTTGAATGGATTCAACTTGATGATAGCCTTGAGTGTACAGTCGGAGGTTGTCGGAGGATAATTGAAGACAAGGATAAATTATATTTATTAGAGAACAATTATCAGAATTGCGTCCTTGTTTTTAATAACAAAGGTAAGTTTATAAGAAAGATTGGATCAAGAGGGCAAGGACCTGGAGAATATTCTAATCCTGTTGACTTTGCACTCGACAAGCAATCAGGTAAAATCACTATTCTTTGTGATCCTTCAACGGTCTACCAGTATGATTCTATTGGTAATTTTGTTACTTCTAAAAAATTAGATGAAACTTTGTTACATAGAATAGGCCATACTTCGTCAGGATATGTGGCATCTACTGATCATTTCACCTACACCGAGGGAGATAATGCGTTCCTATTATATTGGTTCGATGATAATTTCAACATTAACGGTAAAGCAATCCCCGTCTTAGAAGAACAGATATTCACTTTGCCTCATTTTAATGGACAATTAGCCATCGTCGGTGACAAGGCATATTACAACGACTTATACACTTGTAAGATATATGATTGTACTACATATAAGTCCCATAAGGAAATATTTGAATATTCACTATCCAATCAGATGCCGATAAAGAAGTACCTCGGGATGGATTATTTTGAGAATCAAGTAAATTACGATCATACCATCAGTATTATCAATCTTAATGATGGCGTTGCTATATCTGCCTTTATGACCGGTATTTTGGATGAATTCATAATAAAATTCGATGGGACTGTCAGATGCGCAGGCACTGTGATGATGCCAAGTATTACGTTTCACGGTAATAACAATACTCTGTTGTCTCCAATTTCGACTGAAGAGTATTTTAGTCAATGGGAAAATTCAGTGCTAAAGCCAATTAACGAAATTAGACCCGATGATAATTTGATTCTTCTACGCTGGAAAATAAAATAAACGGATAATAGCACTGACGCAGTATCAGGATGTGTCGATCAAGATAATAAATTTAAATACGTTAACACTTTCGGAAAACAATCGTTTTGAGTTAGAAACAGTCTTGAAGCACTACAAAGATGAGCCGCAGAAACTTGCAGCAGCTAAATATTTGATAGAGAACATGCCGGGGCATTATTAGTTTGCCGACACGGCGCTGCTGCGGCGCTATCATCTGTGGGAAGATCCACTTAGAATAGACAGCGCGCAGCAATATCGAAACAAAAAAATTATGAATAATTTGAATATCTTCAAATTCTTTTTATAGATTTGCATTTAATAAGTTTAATCACAACCGAAGCAATTAAATACCGTGCGAAAATGAAAAGCTTAAGCCATAGTTTTTTAATGACAATTATCTATGCAATTACTTTGGGAAGTTGTATAAACAATACAGCTATATATCCTCCATTAATGGATCGAGATAATTTCTCTGAGTTAAAAGGAGAAATTATATATCCGAAGATTGATTTACTTTATCCTAATGGTTTGGTATTTGCCGGAAACTGTCTATTAATAAGGGATAAAGATCCCCAAGGGTTCTATAAGGTTTTAAACCTTAATGACGGAAATATAACTGGATATATGGGACAGGAAGGTTTAGGACCAGGAGAATTTATTAGTATGACGACTGTAAAGTACTGTGATTTAGATTCATCTATTTATGTTCATGATAATGCATTAGGCAAGGGATATTATTTCAAATTTTCCCCTGAGGGTTCTTTTCTAAGTGACTCAAACAAAATCGGGCTTATCAATTTTCGGTCTCCACAGTCTATATTAGTTCAAGATACCCAACCTTTAAGTAGAACAACAGTAGTAACTAATAGCCCTGCAGATGGAAATGTCTTTTCTGTTCTTGACAGTTTAGGAAGGCGATTATCCTCATTTGGCAAATATCCAGGAGATAACAGTTTCATCTATGATTCAATAACTTTTCCGATGAGAGTTCAATTGCTTATGGATGTAAACGATAAGCGAGATAGATTTGTTACAGCCGGTAGACATTCAGACTGGTTGGCGTTCTATAAGGTTGATAAGGATGAAGTTACATTGATAAACGAATATTTCAGTCGTGAGAATCAAATTATGGTTGAATACAATGATGATGGTAGACAAAGTGTATACTCTGCTCAGTACACGCCGGAAACCATAAAATTTTTCACAGGACTCTTTTCTTCGCCATCATATATATATGCGCGATATTCAGGTAATTCAGAGTCTGATTATGATAATGGAACATACAAACAACAGTGTATATTGCGCTTCACATGGGATGGTGACTTTGTTGATGGATACGTTTTGGATCGACCTTGTGGAAGTCTGGTTGTAACTGACGATGATAGTAAAATTATCGGTATAACAAATGGCGAAGATGATGAAAGGCTTTTGATAGAATATCCTCTCCCTGCGCCTAAATTTATTGACAAATAATCAATTAAATCGTTTAACCCTATCAATACTTTTGGTGGGGTTAAACATAATTATGTATGAAGTTCAATTCAATTTCAAGATGTTCTTTAATCTTAGGATACTTTTATCTTAGCCTTTTTCTTACTGCCTACCTGACATCTTGTGATAGACCTAAGTCTACTCTCGATATATCGTGTAATAATTTAAATGATCTCGACTTAGTCTTAGACCACTACAACAGTGATCCTCTAAAACTAGAGGCAGCTAAATTCCTGATTGAGAATATGCCGGGGCATTATTCGTATTCCGACACGGCGCTCCTGCGGCGTTATCATCTACAGGTAGATTCTTTTATCACAGCTAATTCAGATATTTCAATCTTTAATCTCTGTGATTCTATCGATGAAATTGCCAGACTAATGGGCATTGACTCATCGCCAAAGACCAGTGACAGTAAATTAATCTCAGCCGATTATCTTATTGATAATATCAACCGGGCTTTCGAATACTGGCACACCAGCCCCTGGCTTCGCCACTTGGATTTTGATCAGTTCTGCGAATACGTCCTGCCTTACAAAGTCAAGGAGTTGCAGCCTCTCGATAACTGGCGCGAGAAGTTCAGCAGCGTTTACGCAAACGAGCTTCGTCCACTTGAATATTGCGACCTTTATGACGGGTCGGCTTATAGAGCATGCCGGACACTTAATGAAGCTTACAAACGTGACATCCGTCCGGGCATCATTAACAGGAAATGGGTAAAGGTTTATGACGTAGAGACTAGACTTAAGGTGCCTTACGGCATGTGCAGCGACTTCGTATATCTGACTGCAGTGATATTCCGCAGCGTGGGTCTGCCAATAGCCTGCGATCATACACCCCACTGGGGCAACCAACGGCTCGGTCATAGCTGGAACGTCCTATTGGCGCAGAATGGTAAGACTGTACCGTTCGTAGGCATGCTTTTAAACGCAGAAGAGGGGCCAATTATTGATGAGCGTTTGCCAAAAGCATTTCGCTCGACATACTCCGCAAACCCCGATTTAAAAAAGCTCAATCTCACAGGCGACTATGTACCCCGGTTTTTCAGAAATATTTTTCAGAAAGATGTCACTGATGAGTATGTAGCGACATCAGACGTCGACATTGACTGCCGCGGCATCAACGGAAAGACGGCATATCTCTGTGTCTTCGGCGACAACGACTGGACGCCGGTCGATTTCGGCGAAATCAGCCGAGGCAAGGCTCACTTCAAGTCGGTGGGACGCAACATCGTCTATATGCCCGTGGCTTATTCGGCCAACGGCGAGCGCCGAACCCTCTCAGAACCATTTATCTTGAATTTCGACGGCAGCGTCACCTATCTGATGCCCGGAGATAAAACCATAAGTGCATCGCTCGACCGTAAATATCCCGTGCTGAAATATGTCTGGCTTTACTCCAAGCTCATTGAGGGCGGCGAGTTCGAGGCCTCTGACGACAAGGAGTTTAAGAGCGGTGTCCACAAGGTTCACACCATAGCGTCAGGCCGCGCTGTCGGGGGCGACGTGTCGGTCAGCGACACCGTGCCGCCCTGCCGATACTGGCGATACATCAACCGCCGCCCCGAGACCTACGGCTCTATGGCCGAACTGGCCTTCTTCCGACCGGGCGACGGTCAGCCCCTCGAAGGCCGCATCATCGGCACGGAGGGGTCGTGGGAGGACAACCCGGCGTGGGTGCGCGAGAACCTTTTCGACGGCAATGTGCTGACATCGTATTGCGCTCCGGCAGGCAGCGGATGTTGGGTCGGCCTTGACTTCGGCAAGCCTGTAAAGATCGACCGTATACTCTACACTCCCCGTGGCGACGGCAATATGGTGGAACCGGGCGACACTTACGAACTATCGTACTGGCATGACGGTCACTGGAACAGCCTCGGCCGCCAAACGGCCACGACAATGTCAGTCACCTACGACAACATACCCGAGGGCGCGCTGCTCCTCTTGCGCGACCTCACCAAAGGCAAGGAAGAACGAATATTCATGATTGACGAAAACGGCCGTCAGCAATGGTGGTGAAAAAATTATTAAAGCGCATTGGCAATTGGGTGATTAATATCTATTTGATTGCCTTTGGATTGGCTGTGCTATAGGTGGTTGGGCAGGTGTTCTGCTTCGCGTCGCTCAGCACACCGACGCGGTCAATGACTCCGACCATCGTGCCCGGCGACTATGATGCCGTCTAAAATAAGGTCGGCATTGGGTCATAGGTTATTGCGTGGGGGATGGTGGGGGTTGTGGGTGTGAAAAAAAATGTGTATGTTTGCAGTGTTATACACAGCTGATACCTGAATGATTATGAAGCGTAAAATACTTGCTATGCCGCTTATGGCGACGGCTGCCGCGATGTGGGCTGCACAGGCCGATCGCCCGAATGTGATATATATCATGTGTGACGATATGGGTTATGGTGACCTGGGCTGTTACGGACAGCCGTATATCTCGACTCCAAACATTGATTCGCTGGCGAGCCGGGGAATGCGTTTTACGCAGGCTTATGCCGGAAGTCCGGTGAGCGCGCCGTCACGGGCGTCGCTCATGACCGGTCAACATTCGGGTCACGGCGAGGTGCGCGGCAATAAGGAGTACTGGCCCGGCACTCCAATGGTGAAATATGGTGATAACGAAGATTATTCGGTTGTCGGGCAGCATCCTTACAGCCCGGATCGCGAGATACTGCCGGAGGTCATGAAGCGTCACGGCTACCGGACGGGCATGTTCGGGAAATGGGCCGGCGGCTACGAGGGGTCGGAGTCGACGCCCGACAAGCGAGGCATAGACGACTTCTACGGTTATATCTGCCAGTTTCAGGCTCATCTCTATTATCCTAATTTCCTCAACCGTTATTATCCCGAGGAAGGCGATACGGCTACGGTGCGCGTGGTGATGGAGGAGAATATAAAA
>CAMWNL010000062.1 GCA_947175585.1 uncultured Bacteroidales bacterium
AACCGACGAGCATACCGACGGTAAAGGCTACCAATTTGCTCTTATAACCTATATAATGAATGAAGACCAAACATTGACAAGACATATTGAATCTTTTATTGCTACAGAAGACGGCTCTATCAATCAGCTACCTTTTGATGAAGTCAAAGAGATTATGTCATCACAATTCGGATATACTGACTATAATCCATTCTCAATGTTATGCGCAATTCGCAATCCGCAAACCTTATTAATGAAATAAAGTCGATGAAAATGTAACTCTGTGACTTAGTCACGGAGAGTTTGAGAAGCCTGCGGCAGATATTGCAAAACGCGATATTTACCGCAGGCTTCTGACAATCCTCCACACTATGATATAGTTACATTATTGCGATCAAATACTATAGGAGGTTATCGGTTCTTTTTGTAATTTTGTATGAAAACTGAGTGAAGCATGAATATAGTTTTGATTTCGATATTGTGTTGCGTTACAGTAGGAGTAATTATAGCCTACTTTTCATCATCAAGACGCAACGCTGAGTTAGAGCGAGAAGCAGATAAACTACGCGACAATCTGAAACAGAGCGAAGAAAGACGCATCAGAGCCGAGGAAAGGCTAACATCGACGTTACAGCAGACAGAGAAGTCTGATAAGGCTATGCGCGAAACATTTGCCGCTTTAGCTGCAGAAGCAATACAACAAAATACACAAAATCTTAATGCACAGAACAGGATGCAAATTGCCGAGCTCATCGCACCGATGAAAGAGAATCTCGACAATTTCCGACGGTCATATACCGATGCATATTCAAAAGAAAGTGAGAAAAGAGCCATGCTCGAACAACAGTTGAGCGAACTGTTCAATCTCAACCGCACAATCGGCGAAGAAACGCGCCGACTCGGTGACGCTTTGAAAGGCAACTCAAACGTGCAGGGGCAATGGGGCGAAATGGTGTTGGAAAATATACTTGAACGTTCCGGACTGCTACGCGGCCAAGACTATTTCGTGCAGAAAACCGTTGATGCAACCGATTCAAAGGCGCGCCCAGACATAGTCATAGCATGTCCGGGCGAACGCAATATAGTAGTTGACTCAAAAGTGTCAATGTCAGACTATATGAGAATGCTTGATGCGCGAGACCGACAGACAGTAAAAGCAGCCGGAGATGCCCACGTAGCATCTGTAAGAAAACATGTCGCCGAATTAAAGCGAAAAAACTACCAAGACCTGTTGAGCGGCCGCAACGCTGACTTTGTCATGATGTTCATACCAAATGAGGGCGCATATCTCGCCGCCATGCAACTCGACAACACTCTCTGGCAAACGGCATTTGACAGCCGGGTGATAATCGTGTCGCCCACTCACCTCGTGTCAGTCGTAAAACTTGTAGAGATGTTGTGGCGCCAGGAGAAACAAAACCGCAACGCCCTGGAGATTGCTGAAGTGGGAGCAAAAATGCTCGATAAACTCAGTAATTTCGTCAGTGAAATGGCCAAAATCAAAAACAATCTTGACTCGGCACAACGAGCATTTGACTCGGCAATGGTGAAATTTGAAGGACGCGGAGGCCTGAGAAGTCTCAGCGAGAGCATGCGAGACAAAGGCGTCAAGAGCTCACGCGAAATGCCTCCGCGCATGACTTCGACTATTCCGCCCGAAAATCTCTCAACTGAGTCTGGAGACGCTGACGCGCAAAATAAATTCGACTTTTGACAGTGCCGAGCGGCAGACCGGTGTGCTCGGCAATCTCAGCATATTTATAACCGCTAAGGTGCATTGAGAAAGGCACACGGTAATCATCGGAGAATGAATCTATGACACGGTGGATTTCCTGAACCGCCATTGAACCGTCGGGGGTCTCATAACCGGAATCCTGCGGTAAGTTGAGCAGATAGAGGTCCTCACTTGAGTCACTGACAGTAGCCTTGCGCGACGCTTTACGGTAATTGTTGATAAACAGATTACGCATGATTGTGAACACCCAACCCTTAAAGTTCACGTTATCGACATATTTTTCTTCATTGTCAAGGACTTTGAGAGTCGTGTCCTGAAGCAAATCATAAGCATCGTCACGATTTGATGTCAATGTATAGGCAAAGTTCAACATGTTGTTTTGGATTTCAAGTAGTTTTGCCTGAAAAGTTTTTGATACCATAGTCATAGGTTTAATTTTATTACGAGATACAATTAACATTCACTCACGCCCGGGTCAATAAACAACAGGGCGAGACGCCATATACCGGCTGTCTATAAAGACAACAATATCGAGGCTCAAATTCCCTCGGAATTATGATTTAATAACGAGCTTTTAGATTAGGCAACCTTTGTTAACCGCGAAGTCTGGCGGCAAGTTTGCGATGGCGACGGGCAGATTTTGAATCATCTACAGCCTCATAAATTTCGGCCAATGTGTCATGAATCTCTGCGACATCAGCGTTGCGGCCGTGAGCAACTAAAAGACGGTCGAGGGCATTGGAGTAATCACCGCATGACAGGAAAAAGCGTCCGAGTTCGTAAGGAGCACGGTAATCTGACGGCACTGTTTCGGTCAATCTGTCGAGCAGAGAAATCGCATTGTCGGCATCACTCATCGACAGGAGCGCCTGAGCTTTGCCGAGAACGGCAGGAATATGAAGGGGATAAACGGCAAGCGCTTTATCATACTCTTTCACGGCTTTTTCGGGTTGCCATTTTTTTGAGCGAAGCGTTTCAGCCTTACGGAAATATTCTTCGGCAATTTCCAATAATTTTGCATCCTGTTCGGCATATTCAGCCGACAGCTCACTGTAACGCTTATCAGATTCATCAACTACAGACTTAACCTTACGAGCGAGCAGACGCGCCATCACAGGATTGACAAGGTCGTTGCGGAAACCCGTAGCCTGACACAGCAATCTAACTGCGGCAGCATAATCTCCATTATCAAACGCTTCTGAAGCAGCCGCATAGAGACTGTCGGCCTGAGCAGAATTGAGTGCCGCATCAAATGCCGCGGCGTCATTGTATGTGCGACTGAACTGTTTAATGGTCGGATTTACAAAAATATCACGCTCGTTGACAGTGCTCCTAAGACTGATACCGCCCAACGACGTGCAACGGCTGAGCGCAACATAACTTTGCCCTCCGGTAAATGCACCTCTACCGACATCGACGTTAATGCGGTTGAATGTCAAACCCTGACTTTTATGGATGGTAAGCGCCCAAGCAAGTTTAAGAGGATATTGTCTGAACGAACCGATGACCTCCTCTATGACGCGATGAGTCGACTCTTCCCACTTATAAAGAATATTGTCCCAACACTCTCGCTCGACTGTATATTCTGAACCATTTTCGAGCTGGACACGGATTTCGTCATCTGTAGCCTCCACTACCCGACCAAGTGTGCCATTGACCCAACGGCGCACAGGACCGACGTCGTTTTTAACAAACACGACCTGGGCTCCTTCCTTGAGAGTCAGTTCGAGATCGGTCGGGAATGAACTTTCGGGAAATTCTCCAGTGACTTCTCCGACATATTTTCGTGTAGGTGTGTTCAACGCCGCAAGCCGAGACTCATTAATATGGTCAACCATATCGCGTCGCGTGGCAATCGTCATCGAAAACGCGGAGTCATCTTTATCAATATTATTCAGGTCAAGACGCGAATTGATAGCGAGCATGTCGGCCTGAGTGGGAGATCCGAGACGGATGCGATCAAGCATCTCGACAAACGATCTATCAGTCTGGCGATAGACTTTGTTCAGTTCGACCGACACTAAATCCATCTCCTGAAACACACGGGCGTTAAAGAAATAAGGAGACGGATACCATCGGCGCAAAATCTCTTTCATGTCAGGAGTCACAACCGGTTCAAGTTGAAAGATATCACCGACGAGCAGCAACTGCTTGCCTCCGAACGGCTGTCGACGATTGCCGGTAGCAAATCGCAAAATCTTATCAATAAAGTCAATTATATCGGCTCTCACCATCGAAATTTCGTCGATAATTATCAGTTCGAGATTCTTGATCAACGTCATGCGAGGCTTGTTGAGCTTCAGGAACGAAAACATGCGTTTAGGTGTGGCGAAATCCGGATCATCAGGCATCAGCGGTTTAAACGGAAGATGGAAAAAAGAATGTAGGGTCTGACCGCCCACATTGACCGCCGCAATACCTGTAGGAGCAAGCACTACGAGCTTCTTATCCGAATGGTCGGTGATAAAACGTAAAAATGTCGACTTGCCGGTGCCGGCCTTGCCTGTAAGGAAAACCGAACGGTTGGTCGATTTCAACAGTGTCATGACCTTAAGGAACTCCGGGTTCTCAAGATCTATGCCACTGCCTGATGTCGCTGATTTATCACTCATTCTCAGAATATAAAAATAGCCGGAAGAGCCACACACTGACTTTTCCGGCCATAAAGTTACGAAAAAATATCCTTAGAATTTATATCCGACCGAAAGAACAACCGAATTATGGTTCTCTTTGACATTAGCCGCCGGAGCTACGAAACCGTCCCAATTGGTATAAGCCTGAAATTTGCTCTCGTTGTTCTTATGAACATAAGCCGCATCGAAATACCAACCTTTATATTTATAGCCGAGACCACAGGCGATATATTGTGTAATTTTCTTGTCAAGCGAGAAACTCGGATCAGTGCCTGAGGTAAGCACTTCGACATTACCGTCAACAGCAGCCTGCTTAACGTTACATGTCTGAGCATTATATCCCAGACGCAGGCTTAACTGAGGAGTGACACGATATTCAAGACCTACGCGCACGATGTTCGCGCCCTGGAAGATATCCTTAATATTGTTGTTGACATTGTCATCAGGAGCAAAATCGTTATACATGGAAGTCTGATACTTGACGTGCATCGCGTCATAAGCCTGACGTTCGTAGTCTACGCTGAGTATAGCCTGATTGCCGATAACCACAGCCGCACCGGCCATGATGCGCCACGGTGTGCGCAGACGTGAGTCAAAGGATGCGATTTCTGTATATTCAGGTTCGCCATTATAATTGCTGAGTTCAGTGCCGGTAGCCGGATTATAGTAACTGTAATCAACATCTGCCTGATAAGTATGTGACAGACTGTAGTAAGTCGGAGTGTGGACAGCGAAACCGAGACGCAGAGTCTGTACAGGTTTCACAATCACACCGGCCTTGAAGTTCCAGCCACTACCGTTGATATGTTTTGTATTATATAGTTCGAAGCCTGCATTACCTGTAACGAGGCTTGAGCCATTGTCGGCAGTAACGCATGCATTTTCCATGCTCTCGCTGTAATATGAATCACGCGTGTAACTCAGATCAGTAATGCCGAAACCGATACCCCAGTAGACGATGTCGCTGATGTTTCCGCCGATATCAAAATTGTATTGATCGACAGAACCTCGCTCGCGGACATTGTACATCGCATCGCCGACAGTACCGTTCTGATATAAGCCGAGATAATTATTAGGAGACCCGGGTTTATCATTAATCATATAACTGTTATAGGCGAGGATACTGAGCCAGTCGCAATTAGAATCGAAATAAGGGTTGTAGTTCTGGCCGAAAGAGAGATCTCCGGGAGCCTGATTACCACTGAAAGAGGCGATATAGTTAGTCAGTGAAGTGGATGTAGGATTATTGTAACCGTTGGTTATACGATCAAATGAAGCCACACGTCCATAAGAGACACCCCATGAAATGGAACGCAACTCAGAGCCGATCCAAGACGTACCGACATAGCCAAAGTTATTGCATGCAAACTTAGTCTGATTGTCTTTATGCGAGCCGTAAGGCGTTTGAGTATCATAAGCTCTGAAGTTGAGATCAATTGTTGCGCCAACTTCACTGCCGCGATATACGCCTACACCTGCCGGATTCTGGTTAAGCGTCGAAAGATCACCTCCGAGGGCAGTGAATGCGCCACCCATAGACATGAATCGTGCCGTACCTCTCAAATCAGACTGAGAAAGAGTGTATGCATCAACCGTGCTCTGAGCTAATGCGAGCGCCGGAGCTGCAGCTATGATTGCAGGAATAAGAACCTTTTTCATCTTAGTTTTTGCTTAAATTTTAGTCAAAACGTTTTTATCATTTAACTTATCTGCGGCCGCGACTGCCACCGCCACCTCCCGATGATCCGTGAGTTCCCGAGAATCCTCCGCGAGAGCCGCCGCCACTCGAACGGAATGATCCGCTTGATGACGATGATGAGCGATAATTATTATTTGAGTTATAAGAATTGCGGTTATTATTGGAATTGGAGTTATTGTTGACAGAAGCACGTCCGCGGCCAGAATTACCAGGACGACCGTTGTCTACACTTGATCCTCCTGTCTGATGAGAAGTAGAGGGAGTGTAACTGCCGGGGCGACCGGATGCAGAGCCGTTATTGACCGTGGTCGATGAACCGTAGCGGCCGCGCCCCATATTTCCGGGACGTGATGTCGAAGACGGAGCGTAAGCCGCACCCGGGCGATGAGCGGTAGCAGCGCCACCGCCTGCATAGTTGTGAGGTCTCGATGAGCCTGATGGCGTTGTCGGGCGCCAAGCCTGAGCAGGTCCCCAGACGGGTCCCCATGCAGGACCACCCCAACCAGGACCCCAACCAGGACCGCCCCATGACCACGATGGACCCCAACCCCATGACGGGCCCCAGCCAAACGACCAGTAGGGATCCCAAGCCCACGAATTCCAGCCCCATCCGAACGAAGGCCCATACCAGGAATTCCAATACCACGGATTACCATAACGCCATGACCATGACGGTCCGAAATAATTCCACGGGTCTACATCATTTATAACATAGACATTGATATTCTGAGGTTGCTGCATAGCATAGGAGTAGACTTCTTTTAACTCCTCATCATTGCTTTCGGCAACTGCATCCGGGTTATGGAAGCGCTCTATCCGTTGAGTATATGTGAAATCGCCGTTATCGCCGGTGACTGCCGAACTTGTCTGAGTCTGATTGCGGCGATTGTAGGTGTCGACATCGACATTAAGCGACGACACAGCCGGGACTTCATAAGTGTCAGCAGACTGATAATCGCCTGTCGACGCATTACCGGTCACCATATAGGTAGCCTGAGTGTTTTTTTGTTGAGCCTGTTTCTGCGCTTTCAGTTCAGCTTTCTTTTTTGACGCGTCATAATAAATATCATCGTCATAATAACCCTGAGCCATCGCGAGCGACGAAACCGAAGCAATCAGCGCGGCCGAGAGAAGGTGTCGTGAAAAATAAGATAATTTTTTCATCAGAAATTATTTTGAGGGTGATTAATTCTGTAGTTATAATATTTGTAACATTTAGACATCTGCAACATGCTAAAGTTTAATCAGTCATGATGTTTTTTATTAAACAACAAAGGTAATTAAATATTCGTTTACCACAAGCGCAAATCACCTAAAATAATCGCCGACAAGCATTACAGCCTGCCGGCGACTCTTATTTATTGACACTTACGTTAATATCTGATTTATCTTTCGATCTGTTCGGGTTTGAGATCATAAGCTGCTATCGCAATGGTGAAGCCCCAATAAATGAATGCGATAGATGCAAGGAATGAAACCATATACATATTGCTTGTCCAACCTGCTTCAAGGAAGAAGAAGCCGATTACAGCAAGCAGGATGCCGTTGATAATACCGAGCCACCAGTACTTATTGCGGCGACGGGCTGCATTGGCAAACGCTTCTATGCCCCAATAAAGGAATACGAACGAGAGGAAGTAAGGGAACACCGCCTCTGACAGAATGACGCTGCGGACAAGCATAAAGCCGATAAACATGTCTAATACGCCTCCGGCTATCCACCATCCCCAGCC
>CAMWNL010000063.1 GCA_947175585.1 uncultured Bacteroidales bacterium
GTAACCATCATCGAAACAACCCCATAAATCTTAAGTGTCGAAGTATTCATCTTCGGCCTCACGGACATCAATGACGCTCTTACACAACTCCTTCATCTTGGCGATAAGAGCGGGGACGCCTTCACTCCATACGAGGTTTTTTCGTTGGGAATCAAGAGCGGCGATCTGTGAATCTATCTCCGCTAATTTTGTAATCAATTCGTTTTGTGTCATAATAAATTGTTTGAGGTTAATATTATATTTAGTTTGAAGATTTGGAGATTACACGGGAGAGCGCCACCATATCCGGCAGGTAAAAAAAGAGCAGTTCCGTTCTGTACCACCCGCGGATCTTGGTTATTCCGGTATTTGAACGGCCCATAGTAGCCAACTCGCAGCAACGGGACTACTCCTGTTTTTTTACGCCATCGGCCTGTTGCTCATCCTCGATCGATTCGTCTTCATCGTCTCAATCATCATCTCAAAATGGTGAAAATGTTTATTTGAGTTTTTGAGATTCTTCATACGTAATGGCATTATTGAGATTTTCTGCCACAAAGTCGTATAAGTCAGCGTAGTAGTATGCCTCGATGTCATTGGCGTAACACCATTCCCAACCGTCAATATACATAAAGACTTCAAGTGTGCGCCATCCCCCATAGGGATCCTGCCCTCCTTTGCCCAAACGTACCCCATAAAGCGTACAGTATTCACCTTCCTCTGTCATGACGTTGAGATCCGATTCATCATAGAAAACACATGTTTTCTCTCCATTTTCTTGTAGAAGTTTTTTTGTCGCTTCAAACGCTTCTTTGAGCAGAGCGTCTACTTTATCTTTATACATATTTCTTCTATAATTTGATTTATTCCGAATGTTACGTTGTAATTATTATATTTAACCTGAGGTTTTCGGCTTGCTGAAGGTCGCGTGAGCATCCCCAGAGGATTTCGGGGTTGTCGGGGAGCGATGCGAGACAATCCGAGAGTGGTGCGATGTCGGAAAAGGGGAACTCGTAGCCGCGAGCGACTATGAGCTCAAACAGGATTTTGCGGGCGGAAGGGAGAAGCGGATCCGTTTTCAACCGGGCAACAAGCGCGGTCACGGAGTCGGCGTCCAGCGTGACGAGCCGCACATCCTCGCCGTTGCCTATCATCGCTTCGATGTCTTCCACATCAATGGCGACAATAGGTTGGCAGCCGTCCGGGCAAAAGGTCTGTTGTATTTCCTCAGTTAGCGTCATTGAGGTCGGGGAGTGATAGCTCGGTTTCTTTGGGAAACATATCGGGTTCGTCGTCCACCTCTATATCTACATTGAGTTTCTTGGCTCGCATGATGGCTTGGCCCATGCTCTTAGAGTCGGTAATCATACGGCCGTGGGCAGCATCGTAGACGACATAGTTCAATGCCGCAACTCCCTCTATGGACTTGATAGCATCGTAGAACTGAGGAATGAAGTTGTTGGTGGCAATCTCAATAACGAAGTGACCGCCGAGGGTATAGACCTTGACGGAGTAATACTCACGCTCGCATGTCGACTTGTTGAGCAGTGCATCGTTGACCAAGGCAGCGGCGGCAGCGAAAGCCGTGTTACTTCCCTGAAGTTTGAAAACGGTGGTTGTGGTGTTGACTGGCGCGCTGAAGGGCATGCCCTCGCCATCGTAGTCGTAATGGTAGAATTCTGAATATTCGTTGTTCATTGTGTTATGATATTAAAGCGATTATAGCCCTGCGCATATCATAGAGGAACTCTCCGAAGCGAGGGTTGCGGAATATAGACCACGGCCGTAACAGCAGTAGCCATAGCGCCGCCCCGATGCAGAGCACTGCCTTGATCCAGGCTGTCTGAACCAAGGTCAGTGCTATGGTGATCATTGCAAGGGGCATAGCCCACAGCGACAGCAGAAATCCCACCGTCAGCACCATGATTGCAAGTAGTTTCAGTCGCGACATCAGTTTTTTATTGCGAAGATAGCCAACTGTCTACAATATAGAAAGTTAAATACATTCTTAACGCCTTGTTTCAGTGATTTTTAACACAGCTTCTTAACAATGGCAGATACTTTTATTCATTCCAGTTAAACTTCTTTCCAGGCGCAAATCCTTCAAGGAATTCATGGTCGCGCCAATCATAAAAATTATCATGAAAATAGTCTTCATGGAAAAGATGGCCGTAGTCAGTCTCATGTCCCTCGCCTAAGTCATATACAGCCTTCCATGAAAGATACCTATAACCGGCTTCCCATCGTCTATTGGGATTAATATCCTCAAAGAGTTCATCGGGAGCGTCCAGATCAATCGGGTGACCGTGTACAGCGAAATCAAACCATACTTTAGGTTCGCCGGGATAACTGAAGGGAATTCGATATACGAGATTATTTTCTTCGCATAGTCTGAGGATTTCAGCGACCTGAGCTCGCTGCTTTTCATCTTTGCAGCGTACCTCCAGCAGCCAGTTCTCCGACTCCTTGCCGGGATTGGCTTCCAGCCAATTAGTTAGCTGCTCCTGTTTGTCTTGTTTCATAATTATTATTGCTTTTTAAGATTGATTATTTTTAGTTTCAGTAATTTCAAATCCGTTATTACGGATTACTTGGAGAAGGCTATTGAGATACTTATGTCCTTTGCCCCAAATGCCTGATTCAATAAACCAGTTCTTGCCGTCAATTTGATATGTACGGTCGCGTTTCTCGTCGGTAATCAGCCCCTTTTTCACAACGTCGAGTATCTGCTGTATTTGCGATAGCGAGGTATTGGGGTGTACCTGACAGTATGCTTCTACAAAAGATTTCGCAAGTTTGCTCTTCGCCTTTACATCTTTGACTAAGTTTATGCCGCCTCCGGTGTATTCCAAGCAATATGAGGAGTAGTCTTTAGCGCTCTGCTCTCGGATTTTCTTCGCTATTTCACGCGTTTCTTCATCAGCAGCGGCTTCGATGGCGGCAAGTATCAACTCCTGGTTGTTGTTATAGAAGTCTTTGAGTAGTTTTTGTAATTCTGAGTCCATAGCTATTTGCGGATGTATATCGGTATTTCTGAGTGATGTTATATTTTCTAAAAAATTAGTGATATATCCATGCGCTCTGGGAGATATGTCGGCTTTGTCATGCATAAGGGGTTCTATTACCTTGGCGACAATATCGTTATATGTAATCTGAATAAAATACGGTGAAGATAGCTCATCTGCCACGGCCGAGGCGAGAAAAACATATAATGTATGGGCTACATCGGTCTTTTTACTGTAGTGTGAGTGATACTTACTACATTGATTATCACCCTCTGTTGCATCAATCTTATTCTCTATTACGATTCTCAAACGTTGCGGACCTTGTACGGGAGATTGTTTGAGCCTGTAATAAACCTCCATCACTATGTCTGCGCGCCCATTTCCTTTCTCTGATTTAGTGGACTGCTCCACTTCCGCGCGCACATCCTCTACCACCAGATTGTCCGTCAGGATATCCCGACATAAATCTTGAGTCATCAAATTAGCATCATACTTGCTCCGAATAGCCAATAATCTCAACAGTGAGGCTATAGGGGAGGCAACTGACTGCATTAGTTCAGGTGCCTGGAAAAACCAATGAAGAAATGCACTGTGACACGTTTCATTACGGCTTTTGCCTATAATTTCCATAAACGGAACGGTGAGCAAACGTCGCTTTAGCAAAGCATAGGTCTGCGAACAGTAAAAGTTGCTTATAGCTTCGGAAACGTCAGATATATTATTCGTATCCATCTATTTGTCATTATTTCCTGCGTGCCTACTTCCTTTCAAGCGATTCGGCGTTTTTCTTTGTGCGTGGAACTTAATCTGGTTTTTATCAGCCGTTACTACGAGATGTGTAGCAGCAGCAATGTAGTCCAGTTCTATTCGAAGCAGTGATAGCATTGGAGCTACCCGCCGCCAGTCTACATTATCGCAAAACCACCTTGATGCATCGTTTATGTTTTTAGGGAGATACTCATCAAGCTTCACATCTATGGTGTAGTACTGATCATCGTCATCGTTTACACGATTGAAATTGAATTTCGAGATCTGAACGATACGATCCTTGAATGTCTCCTTGATATAATCTGTCAGCCCTCGGAGGGTGGTCAGCACAGGTGCTAGGCGCTGCAGTATATCTTTCATCGATTCTGTAGGCAAGATGCGCAGGTCAGAGGTTGAAGTTACATCAGCTTCCCTGATTACCGAGTCAGAAGTATCCGTAAGTAGCGGAATATCTTTACCTCCCGACCGAATCCACGCTTTATGGCGGTTAGTATCAATTAGCAATCCGGCGATCTCTTTCAAAGTATAATTGCCTTTAGCGGTATGGAATACAATATTGAGAGCACGTTGTTTTAGCCAATTACGATACCAATTACTTAGATTCGGCGTCTTTCCGTCGGCTTCAACGATACCCAAAGATTGCAAAAGATTGGTCTGCTTTTTTATCCCCGCATAAAGCCTGCCGAGAATACGCATCGGGAGAAATATCTCTGCATCAGCGTTTACAAAATCAGTGATAGCCAGTCGGGATACCATATAATAAATCAACGTGTCGTGTGTGTAGAACTGATTTCCGTCGGGTAGTATCTCCGGAACTATCTCAAGCCCTGACAATCCTGAGTCAGCGGTCAAGTCCTGAATAACGGATATGTACTCAATGAAGCGTTTCAGTTGGCTTCGGTTATCCTGAAGTCGTTTCTTGGCTGAGACGTCATCGGTTTGCTCAATGCGTGCACTTATTGTTCCGATAAGAGCCGTAAGCCAATCGACTGCACTCCCATTGGCTATCGTATGATCAAGCACATCAAACATATCCTTATGCACCACCGGCACAAAGAATTCGTCATTCACACGTCTGATGCCCGAACGGTAGCCGTCAGCACTGCGGGTGTTATGTCCCTGCTCCGTCCACCACCGATGAAAGCCGTCAAGATATTTGTTCTTTAGGGTCATGGTATTGACTCAGTCTCTCCGGCTCCGCAAGGAAAGAGGGTTTAAATGACGAAAGCGTAGGAGCCGCTATCTTATCCCATAGCAGTCTTGGCGGTGGAAGAAGCCATTTAATCCCTGGAATAAGTGTAGAACTCCCACGCCGTATGGTTATACGCCGCGAGAGTGTCCACTATCTCCTCGGATTAGCCTCTAAGCTTCCACACTTTAGACTGCTGAGAATCAGTAAGACACTTTCGTGTTTAATTATGTAATCTTATTCCGCTTTAACGGAACACTGCAAATTTAGGCAAATTTTTGCACCTGACCAAACTGATATTGAAATTCAGGGTGTTAAAAACCTTCTACACTTCATAATGCTATGTTTTTAACAATTCGTCTTAACATATCACATACTACATCATCAACAATATAAACCTGAAGAACCGTTTCGGAAAGGCATACGACCAACGCACGCAATTACAAATCGGTTCTTCAGGTTTATATTGTTTTTTGATATGAAGAGGATATTATAATATAATATAATGTGAGTGATGGGAATTTTATACCTTCTATAGGATGTGTAGCTGCACTCATACATCAGTTTTACTCAGTCCTCTGTACAAGATAACTTATGTTCTCTGGTTACGATCAAGCAGTACACAGAACAGGGATTATGCCGATAATGTTTGGTCGCTGCGACGGAGAATACTGCGCCTTATCCGAGTAATTATTCGGTCTCATATAACAATCAACACAAAATTTAAAGTAAAGCCAGCTATAAAATGCCCTTATTATCAAAGAGTTAAATTATGGCTCGCAATTTTTTCAAAAAAAAATCGCCCAAAATCTAAACTTTTATAATCATTCGTAATACCATTTGATGAGCGAGGGAACAAACCTAACTCAAATATTAATAACGATGAAGACCAAAACAATATCAAAAAATATAAGTCAGCGTATGGAGTTCCAGACAGGCTACCACAATACTTATCAGGTTACAATACGCGACTATAACGTATTCAGGCCACCATAGATGGCGGCTAACTGATATCATCCGCACACTTGCTTCTTCAGGCAAGCTGACTTTTATCTCAGTCACACGCTCCTGATCACAGTTATTCGAGCGTGTACCGGCAATAATGCCACAAAATTCTTAAACTCAAAATTATAATGAGCAAAAAGAATAATCGATTCCATTGGAATCAAAAAAGTCAACCAACCACAGATTCAAAACAGGTCAAAGTTAAAAACCATTTAGTTTCTATTAACATGGACAATTTAAACAATTATGCCAAGAAAGTCGCACGTCAGATTAATTATTCTAATGACGTACTAGACTTCATCGAAAACCCGTCAAAGTGGTCTAAACCCACTCAAACCCCAAACTACGCGTTAACGTGCGTAGCTCATAATAAATCCGGCGAGCCAATGCAGGGGAAATTTAAAGCGGTTGCCATCATGCATCACTGGTCGCTTGGAGAAATCGCGGTCTCGTTAGGCCGTCCCTATATCTACCCGGGGCATAAAAAGATTTATTTTCCGGTTAAGTATCTGACGACTGATAAAAAGCTCTACCGTGAAATCGTTTATTTTTCTGTTAAACACGAACCAACCCAGCAGGAAGTGATTCAACTTTATACTGCGCTCATATTTTTAACACAGTATGGTGATAAGCGAATCAACGAAGAAGCGGGTTGGAATAGCTCGTTCTTGTTTCGACCTGTCATGGATGCATTAAGAACTGAAATCTTGAAGCGCCAACTTGCGGAGTGTAACGGACGTCTATACAATATAACAAAGAAAGGAGTTGCCATATGAACGTAAAAGTTTGTAAAGCCACGCTCCAAAAGCGTATTTCAGAAAATGCTCCCATGTTTCACGAGTTTATGAAGACACGTAGAATATACCGTGGATTAACCGACGCAATAATTATTAATACTGATGGTTCGGAAGAGCCATCAGTTATTACCTCACATTCTGAAAATGAACCATTCGAATACTACGAGTGGCTAAAACGGGGTAATACCTACCATCCTCGGCCTGTAAGTCAGATTACAATCAACAAGATACTCACCATTAACTACGGGAGAAAAAGATGATGCGGCACATTACGATTCAGGAAATCTCATCGAGGTTTCCTAATTTTCACAGTTATTTGAGCCAGCTCGACGAGAATCACTATAATAATATATTCTTTATTGATTCGCGTACTGAAGGGACGTTATCTCCGATAATTTACTTAATGTGGCGTGGGCAATTGGGGGTCATTCATAACTGCCGAGGCGCACTCTCCGTGCATACGGTTTCCGATGCCGGATTAATAGCCGAAGCGTTGACAGTTGCCCGAAATGCAGTATCGGAGAAACATCCATATCTTGCGTCAGCGTTAAACTCTCTCGAGATTATCTGCGGCGTAAAATCATCAAACGCACTTTTTTAATCGTTCTTCAGTTCAGCAGCGCCTTGCACTTCCGCAAGGTGTTGACTGACGTACCTGTCAGTTTGCTAACGTTACGGAGGCTGATACCTTTCTTCAACAAGCGCAATTCTTCCGCGTATTCAACCAGAAGAAGGTCATCAGTTTTCCTGTAACCGGGCTTTCTACCAACCCTACCTCCGGCCTTTATAAAGTTGTCGTAACCACTCTCCATTCGTTCTCGTATCGTTCTGCGCTCCATCTTAGCCACTTCTGCTAATATCGTAACAAGGAACTGACTCATAGCGTTAATCTTACCATCATGCGTCAGCGTTTCGATATTATAGTTTTGAATATACAGCGATACCCCTGCTTCATTTAGGATTTCAATTACCTCTAGTACCTGTAG
>CAMWNL010000064.1 GCA_947175585.1 uncultured Bacteroidales bacterium
CTCCTGACGGCACGGCGCAAAACTCGGCCAATCGTCAAAGTCAATTATACGCATTTTGCCGTCGGAAGAGATTACGCAGTCACCACCATAAATGCTGACATCAAGAATCTCGGCCGCAGCATTACACAGGGCTTTGAGCTTATCTTCGTCGAAATCGGGATTTTTTGATTTGCCGGGGGCTTTTCTTGCGTTGGATGAATCTTTTTCAGATAGCCAATAAAAAAACGGAGTGCCGGTGATGCCGTAAAATTTAATAAGCTCGCCATCAAGATGACGATTGATTACGGCCCTTTTGATGCCTCTCAAAAAGTATTCCTGAAGTATCTCCTGTGCTTCTTCAGGGTGACGGACATAGGTGATGTCTTCGTTGTGCATGGTATGAGAATCGCCACGCTTAATCCAGCAACGCGATATATGAGCTTTAACGAGAATGTCACGAATGGCTTCGTCGGTGCTGACAATCAAGCTTTCAGGGTAGGGGATATTGTTACCCATAAGGATGCGTGCCATGCGTTCACGCACGCAATTCTCGATGCCATAGCCAGAGTTGATCACGAGTGCACCGTTGTCTTCAAACTTCTGGAGGAGCTCGATAGAACGCGGTTCCCGGCACATGTTGACGATAACCGATTCGGTTACGCCGGAAGTGATGAATTGTTCTTCGCTGTAGACATTGACGATGCAGCCTCGTTTACGAAGTTGCTCGGCGACAATGTTGAAAATCGCGGAGTCATTGCCAATATGGTTTGGCGAAAACGCTCCGGCTCTCATTATGCCTGCAATCTTAATGTCTGCCATGATGAATTACTGATTGGTTTTAACTGGTTAGTGAGAATCAAATCATTTCAGCGAGTTGCCTGATGCCTTCTGAGGCTGTGGCCCTGATGACGGTCACCCCTTCAGGAACCTGAGCCGGATTAGGATCAATATAATATACCGGTACACCCGGTCTCACATAATGGAGCAAGGCAGCCGCCGGATACACGACAAGGCTTGTGCCAATGATTACAAATATATCGGCTTCGCTCACAATCTGAGTAGCCGGTTCGAAATTAGGCACTGCTTCCTGAAAAAAAACGATATGGGGACGCACGTGATGGCCTTCAATGATAGTGTCGGGAGTAGTCTCGCACGCTTCAGGTTTTAATGTGAAAACTTTAGACTCGTCATCGACAGCACGGACTTTCATGAGTTCGCCGTGAAGGTGCAATATGTTTGAACTTCCGGCGCGTTCGTGAAGATCATCGACATTCTGGGTGATGATATTAACTTCGAAGCGTTTTTCGAGTTCGACCAAAGCAAGGTGGCCAACATTCGGGCTGCATGAAGTCAATTGAGCCCTGCGCTCATTGTAGAAACGATGAACGAGAGCCGGATTCCGGGCATAGCCGTCTGCGCTGCACACATCCATTACCGGATAGTTTTCCCAAAGTCCACCGGCATCACGAAAAGTCGAGATGCCGCTTTCGGCGCTCATGCCAGCACCGGTTGATATAACAAGGCGTTTCATCAGAAGTCGTCGTCAGAAAATTCGATTTCAATAGTACCCGGTTTGGTTTCGGGTGGAGATACAGGTTCCGGTTTGCGGACGTTCTCAGCTGCAGGCCGGACGGGAGATGGGGCTGCAACAGTCGACTTTTTCTTGCGATTATAGGCCGGTGATTTCTCAAACGCATCAATTACCTCATCGTTGTCAAGCTGATCCGGCTCAAGTATCATATAATTAAGCACATCACGCTTGCGCTGCATTTCGTCAATCTTTTCGTCACCGTAGAAATCGCGTATTCGGTCGTTGTTGATGGCCTCGTCTTCGGTTTTGGGATTTGAGCCGGTAATCTGTATGGTGTCAGATGTGCCGCGGCCTTCACGAACCGTGACATCAAAGCCGGCGGCGAGGATAGTAAACTTGACTTTGTTGCCAAGAGTCTCGTCATAAGTGATACCCCAGATTACGTCTACATCCTCGTCAATCTTATCGACGAAGTCATTGAGCTGCTCAACTTCGCTTGCGAGGAATGGCACATCAGAGTTGCGCGAGTAGCAAAGATTGAAGAGCAAGCGCTTACTTGAGAATACGTCGGTATTTTTCAGTAGCGGAGAGTGAAGAGCATCGGTAATAGCGTCAGTCACGCGGTTTTCGCCTTCGCCATAGCCGATTGATATAAGAGCTGTCTTGCCATCGCGCAGGGTTGTATCGACGTCGTTCATGTCAAGGTTGATCTTACCCGGATTAGTGACGATTTCAGATATACTCTGAGCCGCGATGGAGAGAGTGTCATCGGCCTTTGCGAAAGCCGAATCAAATTCGAGATCAGGATATATTTCAGACAGTCGCTCATTGTTTATGACGAGCAGGGCGTCGACAAACTTGCCCATCTCGTCAGCACCGGCGATGGCCTTGGAAATCTTTCGTAAACCCTCGAAGCGGAACGGGATAGTCACGATGCCGATAGTGAGCAGACCTCTTTCGCGAGCGATACGGGCTACGACGGGCGCAGCACCGGTGCCGGTGCCACCACCCATGCCGGCGGTAATGAATACCATATCGGTCTCAGGCTTGAAAAGCGCCGCAATCTGGGCAGAGCTTTCTTCGGCAGCCTCGCGAGCCTTCTCGGGTTTATTGCCGGCTCCACGACCTTTAGTCGTGTTAGGTCCGATCAAAAGTTTTTTAGGCACCGGCGATGTCTTCAACGCCATGTCATCGGTGTTAACAACGACGAATGAAACACCGTGGATTTTAGCCTCGGTGTACATGTGGTTGACGGCATTGTTACCACCGCCTCCCACACCAAGAACCATTATGCGGTCGGGTGCTTCGGTAGTCTCTTTATATTTGTCGAGGTAGTCTGCTTCTTCGCTCATTGTAGTAAATTATGGAAGTTGGTAAGGGAGTTGTCTGATTAAATTGTCGGTTCATCCATATCATCGTCATTGTCTTTGGGATCTGCCCAGAACTTTGCAAGCCCACTTTTAATGCGACTGATTATTGATTTATTGTCTGATGATTGTTCGTCGAAACCGTCATCGTCAAAATCAGAGTTGAACCGATCGGGCCTTACACGACCAGGCGACTTTGTCGTCCGCTTCATGTAGTCATCATCGTCATCGTCAAGAAGTCTGTCGTCATCGACAGTATATGGACGACGACCACCGTAACGGGCGTTTGATTCGGGATATGAGTCAGCCGCCTGTTGTTCGGGTTCAGGTTCGGGCTCTTTGACAGGTTCGGGAGCCGGAGTCAGGCACTCGGCGGTCGATTTTTCAGCAGCGTATTTCGCAATAGCGAGCAAATCGATATTGGTGTTTCTGTCGAAGTCGTTGCCTTTGAACTGAAGCGAACTGTCGATTGCAGCCATGCGGACAGGCATCTTTGACTGAGCCTCCATCAGACGGTCGAAGTTTCTGAGCCGTGATCCTCCGCCGGTCAGTATGATGCCGGCAGGGAGCGACTGAGGCTTGAAGCCGGCGGCTTCAATCTGGTGAAGGATGTTTGCAACTATTTCACCGGCACGGGCTACAATATAATTATTGATTTCGAGGTCAGACGAAGTTGTTGCGTCAACGGGTATCGCCGAGCCTGTACGGGCTTTGGCGATCTCGGCGCTGTCTTCGGTCATGCTAAGACCGACCATCAGGTCGCGAGTAATGTTGCGAGAACCCATCGGCAGGGTTACGATCGTCTGAAGCACGTCTCCCTTATATATAGTAATTGTAGTTGTCTCTGCGCCGAAATCAACGAGAGCGCATCCGAGTTGTTTCTCTGATGCGGTGAGGACGAGGTCGGCGAGAGCCGTCGGTCGCACGACGTAGTGACGCTCGATGGTGCGTCCGTCAAATTTAATGCGGTCAAGATTGTTGCGGATAGAAGGAGAGATGACAATGGCAGAAAATTCAGCACGAATATAACTGCCGATTGTGCCCACAACGTTTTTCACCTCTGATTTGTCGACAAAGAACAGATGGGGCACCATGTCGAGGTTGAGTTTGTCAGTCACAAGGCCGAAAGACGCATCACGCTTGAGACGGTCGATTGTTTCGGGCGTGATTTCGACGGCGTTAGGAAATTTAGCCTGAGCCTGCGCTGTCACTGTCGACAGAGAGCGTCCGCCGAGGGCTACGTATATGTCGGTAATCTTACGAGGAGAAATGAGAGGATTGTTTTCGAGTTTACGGATTATATCATTGACATGTGCCGAAACTTCCTGAACATTTTGAATCTTGCCGTAGCGCACACAATTAGTGACGCGGATTTCCTCAATGGCGATAATGTTTATTTCGCCAAGTTCGCCGACCGCGGCAGCAAGTCCCTTGATGTTGGAACTGCCTATTTCGAGAACGACTATATATCTGGTGTCCATACTGGATAGTTTGTTAAGGAGTTATCGGAGTAATTTTAATTTGTTACAGAAGCGTCAGGGTCTTTTGAATCATCGACAAAACCGTCGGCGTCGGGCGTCATGGTCGAAAGGTCGTCAATGAAGTCAAACTCTGATTCCTCAGTCTGGAGGAAGAGTTGTCCAAGACTTTTTTCGCGACGCGAAGCTACGCCCTGACCGGCCCATTTGACAGAGATGGTGTCGTAAGCGTTCCAACCTCTACGAGGCATCACCTCGGTGTAAAATGATTTCAGACGCGCAAACTTATCATTAACGTTGTCGTTGTCGCCAAAGTTTATCACCTGACCTCGGATTACGGGAATAATCAATATGTCGCCGCGTTTAGAGAGGGTCACTGTAGAGACGAGTGCGTTGAGCGTGGGATCAGCTGCGATGTGTGACAACATCGGGAGCAATTGTGCGGCTCGCATGCGTCCTGTGTCGAAGTTGCCGATCACAACCGGAACATCAACATGATAACGGGCGTCTGCGACAACACGTTTGCCTGAGGCATTGATGTAGTAAGATTTGCCTGAGGGGTCGAAAACTCTTGCCACAGGTACCATGGGACTGACATCTATGTGGAGAGAACCGTCACAGAGAGTGGCGACATTGACGTGCTCGACGACAGGCATATCGAGAATACGAGTCTCGAGTTCCTGAAGGTTGATGGTCTCACGGGGGGAAGATGCAATAATCGAGTATAGCCCGTCACACTCTTTGGCAACATCATCTTTGGTCACAAAACCACTGCCGATAGAGTCAATGACATTGATGCTCAGCCCGGAAAAACGGTCTGAGCGCTCGGCAGCTCCTGTCATTGCGAGGGCAAAGACGAGGTAGACCGATAGAACGGCGGTCAAAGCTATTTTGATGACGGTATCTTTCTCCATTATCAGATTTCGTTGCAGAGTTGGGGCAGGTAGAGGTTGAGATCACCGGCACCTGCAGTCAACAAGATTTCAAAGTTACGATTTTTTACGGTCTTTACAAAGTCTTCCTTAGAAATCATCGTTTTATCGTCGCATTTTATGCGGTCAAAAATAATTTTTGAACTTACGCCAGGTATGGGGAGTTCGCGTGCCGGATAAATGTCAATCAGAATTACAGAATCTGCGGCTGACAGAGCATCTGCGAATTCAGGAGCAAAATCGCGAGTGCGGCTGTAAAGATGAGGTTGAAAAGCGACAGTCAGGTGGCGATCAGGATATAAAGCTTTAACAGATGCGATACTTTGACGAAGTTCATCGGGGTGATGAGCGTAGTCGTCAATAATAGCGCGTCCGCCAGGACCATTCTCTTTCAAGTGAAATTCAAAACGGCGTTCGGGACCCATGAATGTTTTTATGGCCTGTCGTGCTGACTCAGCCTCAAAGTCACCGGTCAACCATACAGCGGCTAACGCGGCAACAGCATTGTCGACATTGATTTCTACGGGTACACCGAGCTCTATATCCGATAGTCTACCATCGGGATATACGAAATCAAATATGATGGAGCCATCACCATGGCGGATATTATCGGCATGGAAGTCACCGGATGTGCGCGAGTAAGTGAATGTCTCAACTCCTACGGGCGGACGAGGCACCAGTTTAAGTCCGGTGTGGACGAGCAGTTTGCCTCCGGGCTGAATCAATTCGGTGAAATGGGCAAAGCTTTCGAGGTAAGCTTCTTCTGTGCCATAGATGTCAAGGTGGTCAGGATCTGTGGCGGTTATTACAGCTATATAGGGAGCGAGCCGGTGGAAAGAGCGGTCGTATTCGTCAGCTTCGATAACTGAATACGGAGAGTCTTTTGAAAGAAGCAGATTGCTATTGTAGTTGCGTAGAATACCACCGAGAAATGCATTGCATCCGACTGAACCGGAGTGGAGGATGTGAGCGGCCATTGACGAAGTCGTAGTCTTGCCATGAGTGCCGGCGAAACACAGTCCTTTGCTTGAACGGGTAATATTTCCTAAAACAGCAGCCCTTTTTAGCAATTGGAAGCCATTGTCGCGAAAAAAACTAAGAGGAACATTGTCATGGGGTATGGCCGGGGTGTAGACAACTTCAGTCGTGGTAGGATCACGAAAGTCTTCAGGCACAGCGTCCATGGAATCTTCAAATGAGATGTTGACACCTTCTTTGATAAGAGCATCAGTCAATGGCGACGGAGTACGATCGTAACCGGCGACTTTATATCCCTGAGACAAATAATAGCGTTCGAGCGCAGCCATGCCGATGCCTCCTGCACCGACGAAATATATTTTTTTCATTATGAGGCGGATGTAGATATTATTTCAATGATGTTATCGACTATTTTTTCATCACTATCGGTCAGAGCCATAGCAGATATATTATCAGACAGTTTTTGGCGGCGGTCCGGATCGGCTATTAGTGCATTAACCTCTCCGGCGAGGCGCTCCAGACACTCAGAGTCCTCAATCATTATGGCTGCATCGTGATTAACGAGAGCGAGAGCGTTTTTACGCTGGTGGTCTTCGGCCACATTAGGAGAGGGAACAAGGATAGTTGCCTTGCCTAAGGCTTGCAGTTCGCTGATGCTACCTGCTCCTGCACGCGACACAACCAAGTCAGCTGCCCGATAGGCAACATCCATGTCTGATATAAAAGTTGTGGCTGTCACTCCCTGCATTGCAGAGGCCTTTTCCAGAATCGTTGTGTCGTTATAGTTTTTACCGGTCTGCCAAAAGAGTTGTGTTCCGTCTTTTGTCAGCAGCTCAAGATTTCGGGCTATGCTTTCATTGATTGTGCGAGCTCCGAGACTGCCGCCAACAATAAGTACCAATGGCTTATCCGGGTTAAAGCCAAGTTTTTCTTTGGCTTCGGTTTTGGACATGGTGTTGTCAAGCAGATTCTTACGTATGGGATTGCCTGTCAAAGCAATTGTCTCGGCAGGAAAAAATCGCTCCATGCCTTCGTAAGCTACGCAGATGCGTTTTGCCTTTTTTGCAAGCAGTTTATTTGTGACTCCGGCATAGGAGTTTTGTTCCTGAATCAAGGTCGGTACTCCTAATTTTTGAGCGGCTTTGAGGGTGGGGCCGGAAGCATAGCCACCGACTCCGATTGCAATCTGAGGTTTGAAGTTCCGGACAATAGAGCGCGCTTTGCGCATTGCACGGCGAAGTTTGATAAGTACGCCGATGTTCCGTAAGAGGTTTTTTCGATCGAAACCACAGATCGTGAGTCCTTCGATTTTGTATCCGGCCGCCGGAACGCGTTCCATCTCCATGCGGTTGTCGGCTCCCACAAATAGTATCTCGACATCGGGGAAACGACGACGAATGGCGTTGGCTATTGATATAGCCG
>CAMWNL010000065.1 GCA_947175585.1 uncultured Bacteroidales bacterium
TTGATAATGCAGCGACCCTTGAAGCGATAAAGTCGATAGTCTTTTCGCCATGGCGCTGGTGTATAGCAATAGCCATTTTGGCATCATTGTGGTGGTTGTTTAGCCATAAGACCAATAACAAACTCATCGCCAAAATACAACGCGCGATCAAAGGGCTGTGGGTCGGTTTTGCTGTCATCATAAAGATGCCTGGAAAATGGCGCTGGTTCGAGTGGACACTATGCGTTTGGGGATGTTATTTCACTCAACTTCTCGTGGCAATGATGGCGTTTCCGTCAACCCGGGATGTGATAGCTAATCACGGCCTGTCGGCCGCTCTGGTAACATTCGCACTATCGAGTCTTTCGATGGGAGTTCCGTCCAACGGTGGGATCGGACCCTGGCAGTGGGCAGTTATTTTCGCGTTAGGCATCTACGGAGTCGAAAATGCCACAGCCGGAGCGTTTGCCAATGTCGTTTTGGGAACCCAGACATTAATGCAGATTTTACTCGGAATATTCACATTCATAATGATAGCGCTCGACAAGCGCCGCAATAAAATAAAAATCAACAAAACAACTAACATAGAAAATGTCTAAAGTAATTATCATCGGAGCCGGCGGTGTCGGCACAGTCGTTGCGCACAAATGCGCACAAAACCCTGAGGTGTTCAACGAAATCGTTCTTGCGTCTCGCACAAAATCAAAATGCGACGCCATCGCTAAGGCTATCGGTGCGCCTAACATCACCACCGATTCTGTTGACGCAGATTCAGTGCCTCAGCTTGTAGAGCTATTCAAAAAACATAAACCGGATATGGTAATCAACGTAGCGCTGCCTTATCAGGATCTTACAATCATGGACGCTTGTCTCGAATGTGGAGTCAACTATCTTGACACCGCAAATTATGAGCCGAAAGACGTGGCTCACTTCGAGTACTCATGGCAGTGGGCTTACCGCGAGCGCTTCGAAAAAGCAGGTCTGACCGCAATCCTCGGATGCGGATTTGACCCGGGTGTGTCAGGAGTGTTTACTGCATACGCAGCCAAACATTATTTCAGCGAGATGGAGTATCTCGACATTGTCGATTGCAATGCCGGCAACCACGGAAAAGCATTCGCGACAAACTTCAATCCTGAAATCAACATACGCGAAATTACTCAAAACGGCCGATACTATCGTGACGGCAAATGGATAACCACCAAACCTCTTGAGGTGCACATGGATCTGACTTATCCCAATATCGGTCCGCGCGACTCATACCTGCTCTATCATGAGGAACTTGAATCACTCGTCCAGAACTACCCGACAATCAAACGTGCCCGTTTCTGGATGACATTCGGTCAGGAGTATCTGACTCACTTACGAGTGATACAGAATATTGGCATGGCCCGTATTGACGAAGTGGATTACAACGGTGTGAAAATCGTACCTCTTCAGTTCCTTAAAGCAGTACTCCCCAATCCGCAGGATCTGGGCGAGAATTATCACGGAGAAACTTCAATCGGCTGCCGTATCTCCGGTAAAGATAAGGAAGGCAAAGAACTCACATATTACATCTATAATAATTGCTCACACGAAGAAGCCTACAAAGAAACAGGCATGCAGGCAGTCAGCTACACAACCGGTGTGCCGGCTATGACAGGCGCCATGATGTTCCTCACAGGCAAATGGGTTAAACCCGGTGTGCACAATGTAGAGGAATTTGATCCGGATCCGTTCCTCGCTGAAGTTGCAAAACAGGGACTGCCCTGGCACGAAGTGTTTGGAGGAGATCTCGAAGTAGACCGCATAGACAATTGATTGCGCCGTATAGACCATGAGTTTTAACGAGGTTAACTCACACGTGCGCGACGGATTGATTAATTTCGATCCGTCGCGCCACGTATATACATTAGGCGACGAAGAGTTTGAATCGGTCACCTCGGTGGTTGAAAATTGCTTCGCAAAATTTGATGCGGTAGCCTGGGCACGAAAAAAACGCCCGGAGGATCCGGAGAGCCTTTTGGCTGAATGGGAAGAGAAGGGTAAGACCGCACGTGATCTGGGCACCCTTATGCATGATCGCATAGAGCGCCACTATCTCGGAGAACTACCCGACAGCGACGCATTGACAGACCCGACATTCGCCCGTTTTCTAAACTTTGCCGCCGAATACCCATTAACGCCTTATCGAACTGAATGGCGCATATTCAGCGAGCGATATAAAATCGCCGGTACACTTGACTTCCTCGCTGTCGACGATAAGGGACGATTTAACATATTCGACTGGAAACGCTCGACCAAGGTGGTTGACCATTATGGTAACGTCATTGACAACTCATTCAGACGCACGGCTGAACCGCCTCTGCAGTTTCTGGCAGATACCACATTCAACCACTACGCACTGCAGGTAAGCATATATCGCTTTATTCTTGCTGAACATTACGGTATAGAAGTCAACCGGGCATTTTTAGGCGTGTTTCATCCCGATATGCCTCGACATTATTGTGTAGAACTACCATATCTGAGACGTGAAGTTGCAAAACTACTAAATTACCGACTGGAATGAGTCTGCCTGAAGAGTTTATCAAAGAGATCGAGTCATACGAGTCTGAATATCTCGCAGGACTTGTCGACGCCCTGTCATCTACCGACCCGGAAATTAGTGTGAGAGTTAATCCGCATAAAGGCGTGTCAGTGCCTGACAATGTGGCAAAAGTAGCGTGGTGTAGCCAAGGTTTTTATCTAAACGAGCGACCTCAGTTTACTTTCGATCCGGCGTTACATCAAGGACTCTATTATGTCCAGGACGCTTCGTCTATGGCTATCAGCCATGCCGTCAACCACATCGTCTCAATCGAGGAACGTCGTCCCATGCGCTATCTTGATGCATGCGCGGCTCCGGGGGGCAAAACGACAGCTGCAATCTCCTCGCTGCCGCAAGGATCTGTTGTCGTGGCAAACGAATATGACTATCGACGGGCAACCATACTGGCCGAAAATTTAGCGAAATGGGGTGACCCGTCGGTAATAGTGTCACGTGGCGACACTGCCCGTTTCACTGCTCTGCACAATTGTTTTGACATAATCGCAGCCGATGTCCCCTGCTCGGGCGAGGGGATGATGCGTAAAGATGACGAGGCTGTCGCACAATGGTCTCCGAATCTTGTATCCGATTGCGTAAAACGTCAGAGAGAAATCGTCGATAATCTATGGGAAGCTCTGCGACCGGGAGGATGGATGATTTACAGCACTTGTACATTCAACCGTCATGAGAACGAAGAAATGGTCGACTACATCTGCGAAGAGCTCGGCGGACAAACTATTGATATAGGACTCGCCGGCATTGGGGGTATCTCTCCTGCTGTCAACAGTAACCATCACTGCTATCGCTTCACACCGGGCAGAGTCAGAGGCGAAGGGCTCTTCATGGCTGTAATACGTAAGGACGGCAATCAGACTGCGAGCACGCCTAAAGCCGCAAAGAAACCCGTTACCGTTTTGGCTAAGGCACCCATAGAAGCATCAAAGATATGTGATTGGCTTAAGGGAGATTTGGAGATTATGACATTGGGAGACCACATAACAGCATTACCAAAAGACAATGCAAAATGGATGCGCGCAGTCATAGGTTGGCTCGATGTGCTGAGTGCCGGAATCACAATCGCGAGTGTAAAGGGACGCGACATCATTCCGTCTCAGGAACTCGCTTTATCATCTACGCTCAACAGGAATGTCTTTAATACAATTGAAATCGATTATCCTACCGCAATAGCCTATTTGCGTCATGAAGCCATAACGGTTGATGCACCCCGTGGCTTCATACTCCTAACCTATAATAATGCGCCTCTCGGGTTTGTCAAGAACCTCGGAAACCGTGCAAATAATCTTTATCCTGCCAACTGGCGCATTTTATCAAACAACACACCTGCCGAACCTCCAAAAATTTTATGATTGTAACAACAATATATGATTCTCCTTGTGGACCGTTGACTCTTGGTTCTTTCGGTGACGCTCTATGTCTCTGTGACTGGAATGTCGGCAACCGACGACAGATTATAGACCGACGATTGTGTAGAGAATTTAACACGACAATGGTTGACGGTGACACTCATATACTACAGGAAGCACAGAAACAACTTAACGAATATTTCTCGCGGATGCGACAGAAATTTGATCTGCCTCTCGTATTCATCGGAAGTGATTTGCGCCATCAGGTGTGGGACAAACTGCAAGAAATCGCATACGGTGAGACCATATCTTATCAGGACTTCGCCGGAAAATTGGGCAGGCCTGAGGCTGTAAGGGCTATTGCATCAGCTATAGGAGATAATCCGTTATCAATATTCATACCGTGTCACAGAGTCATAGGCAAGAACGGCTCGCTGACAGGTTATGCCGGAGGACTTCCGGCCAAACGACTGTTACTTCATATCGAAGAGGACATTAGAAATTAAAAATCCCACCGGTAGGGCAGGATTCTAAAAGTTCTTAATCAACTTTGGCAAACTGGTCTTTGCCAACTCCGCAAAGAGGACAAACCCAATCGTCAGGGATGTCTTCAAATTTCGTGCCGGGAGCGACTCCATTATCAGGATCACCTACCTCTGGATCATAAACCCAATCACATACTTCACATACATATTTGTCCATAGTCGTAACGCATTTAAAAATTATTATTGATTTAATTTCTATCGGAAGCGTCGTACCTCCATCAGATAGCACTATCTCAGTAATAAAACGACTATGGCCTTACGGATGTTCAATATGCCAATGTGAAAATATGACTATTTTCGACCGAAGTCAGCAGGGATTTCACCCCATAGTTCAGTATTCCATTTCAAGATGGGATTGACAATGCGGTTGTTTGCCAGCCACGTATCCGCACGACGCAACAGTTCAATCACCTTTGAATTTTTATTATTCGGCTGGACTGTGGTGTTAGAACGGCCACGCCTGACCCATGCCAAAGCAGTCTTTGAATCAGAATAAATAGGAGTAGTAAAGTCACCGTTTCTCGCAAGAAGTGAAGCGGCATGTATCAATGCTATATATTCACCTATATTATTAGTACCTCCTTCAAGTGGACCCATGTGAAAAATTTCTTCACCCGTTGAAACTTTCACTCCGCGATACTCCATAGGACCGGGATTTTTTGCACATGCGCCGTCTACGGCAATCGCATCGAGCCTGATTTCAGGAAATGCAGAATAGTTGACTATATCACATTTATGTGCACCTATCTGCCTGAATATCTCAAGGTCATCTTTTACATTACCACGGAACGCGGCCACCGCATCAGCCTGAGATCCAAAAGACTTGTATCTTGCTCCCGGAAAGCCGTTAACCTGAGCCTCACATTCCTCCCAGGAATCATATACACCGGGAGCACGGCCCTCCCATACAACATAAAATTTTCGCTTTGAAGTATACATCATGAACACTGTAGCAATAGGTTAATATCCACGGCTCTCATTCCGAGCAAAGAGGCGACATCGGCACTAACCGGTTTGCCAAGAAAGGTGTAGGCCGCGCCTCGCAGGCCGGGGTTTATCTTTATGGCATCAAGCGCCGTGCTACACGCAATAATATCATCAAACATTGTGAGCAATGTATTACTTAACGCCATTGCAGCTGTACGGGGCACAGCACTGCCGGCATTTATATAGCATACACGCTGACTTGAATCCGGCGCGTTGTCACACGGCGACGCCTGAGCGAGATCGACAGTCGGCATCGAAGGAAACATGGAGGTCTTGCTATTATTCAAATCAAATGTTATCACTCCGCGCTTCATATCGCCGACTTCCTCTGACGAGATCTCTATCGGACGACGAAGAGAACAACCGATGACAATGTCAGCCGTGCGGAGTGCCGACCTCAACACTCTTGGATGCAACGCAGACGCAATGACACCCGGACCGATAGAGGCCGCCAGTTCGCGCAACCGATAGATATCATTATCAAAGAGCCTGACGGTCGCACCCAGACCGATTGCCGAACGGGCTGCTGCCAAGGCCGCAAGATCTGCACCGATTAAAGTGAGTTCACACGGCACTACTCCGGCTACACCACCAAGCAGTATGCCTTTGCCATGCACAGCGTCTGCGAGCAACGACGACGCGATAGCCACAGCGGCGCGACCGTCAATCTCGCGCAATATATCAGCAAAGGGGTAGTTTCCCGAACTGTCGCATATCTTATCAATGGCTATCGCCGTAACTGCTCTTTGCAAAAGTATTCTGACCGCACTCGGTGTACGGCTCTCGACATGAGCGAAACCAAGCAGCAGCGCACCGCGTTTTAGCCTCCGGGCGTCAATATCCGACACCGTCGGCAGATAGACAACGATATCACATCTGAACGCCTCTGCACGGTCGACAATCGCAACGCCCTGACGGGTATATGCCTCATCCGGAAAGTGGATCGATTGAGCCGCGCCGGACTCCATCTTGACATTGAAACCTCGTTCAACAAGCATAGCCGCTGCTTCGGGTGTAAGCGGAAAGCGACGTTCGTCAGGCGAAAGTGATGCAGGAAGACCGATTGACACTTGTCGAGGACTGACTGCAGTCTTTACGAGCTGTTCGAGTGGTGTAGGATTAGTCATTGTCTGTCTGTTGGTTTTATAAGGCGATTTATAGAAATCGATTAATAAATATCTTCACGCTTTCGTCTATCTCTGCCTCACATTCAAGCTTCGAGCTATCGAAACGCGCTTTAGAGCGGCTATAATGCGGAGTGCGCTGTTCAAGATTATCCATGACATAACGCTTAAGCTCATCGCCATCTGACAATCGTGCGACAAGAGGTCGCGACGCTCTCTCTGCCTCAAGGCGACGGATTATCACCTCGACAGGCGCTGTGAGCCAAACGGTCATACCTGCCTGATTCATGACCTCCATATTATCGCCGAAACAAGGAGTGCCGCCGCCACAGGCCACGATAATATTATCGTCGTCTGTGGCGGTCAGTTTTCTTAATATTAAAGATTCAAGTCGCCGAAAACCGGATTCCCCGTCTTCAGCAAATATATCGTTTATCGATTTTCCGGCTTCAACCTCGATAAATTCATCGAGATCGACAAAACGCATGCCCGTTGACGCAGCCAAAGCCCGCCCCAGGGTAGTTTTTCCTGAGGCCATATATCCGATTAGAAAAATCAGACGCTTTTGTGCGGAAGGCATCACTTTTTAGCCTGGTCTTTCAAAAGATCACGGATCTCGGTGAGAAGTTCTTCCTGAGTGGGGCCGGCAGGAGCTGCAGGAGCTTCTTCCGCTTTCTTCTTGAATTTATTCATGAAACGGATGGCCATAAATATACAGAATGCAATTATGAGAAAATCGACAATTGTCTGCACAAACATTCCCCAGCTGAGCCATACGGCATCTTTTGCCACCTGTCCGTCCGGACCAAGCACTGCATCGCGAAGCATCACTTTATTTTCGCTGAACGATACACCGCCGGTGATTACACCGATTACCGGCATAATAACGTCATTGACAAGTGAACTTACGATTTTGCCGAACGCACCACCGATAATCACACCGATTGCCATGTCGACAACATTACCCTTCATTGCGAATTCTTTGAATTCAGTAAGAAATTTTCCCATAATTGTTTTTAGTCTTGTTATTTAGTTTGGTTATGATGAATATTTGCAAAAGTAAAAATTTTTATTCTATTTAAACA
>CAMWNL010000066.1 GCA_947175585.1 uncultured Bacteroidales bacterium
ACTGGATTCCCCTGCCTCCCCGCGACATCGACAAACCCTTCCTTATGCCTGTTGAAGACGTATTCTCAATCACTGGTCGTGGTACAGTTGCAACCGGTCGTATCGAAACTGGTATCGTAAAGGTTGGTGACGAAGTACAGATCATGGGTCTCGGTGCTGACATGAAGTCAACCGTAACCGGTGTTGAAATGTTCCGCAAACTTCTTGATCAGGGTGAAGCCGGTGACAACGTAGGTCTCCTTCTCCGCGGTATCGATAAGAAAGACATCAAGCGTGGTATGGTAATCTGCCATCCGGGTGTTGTTAAGCCCCACAGCAAGTTCAAAGCTTCTGTTTATATCCTCAAGAAAGAGGAAGGTGGCCGTCACACTCCGTTCCACAACCACTACCGTCCCCAGTTCTACATCCGTACACTTGACGTAACCGGTGAAATCACTCTTCCCGAAGGTGTAGAAATGGTAATGCCCGGTGACCACGTTGAAATCAACGTTGAGCTCATCAACCCGGTAGCTTGCGATCAGGGTCTCCGTTTCGCAATCCGTGAAGGTGGCCGCACCGTAGGTTCAGGCCAGATCACTGAAATCCTCGACTAATAAAATCTAAATGACAATTGCCGGCTGTAAGCCGTGCAAACAGCAAAGCCGGCAATTGTTATTTCAAATACGGGTTTAGCTCAGTTGGTAGAGCACTGGTCTCCAAAACCAGGTGTCGGGAGTTCGAGTCTCTCAACCCGTGCAAAAGACAGAACAAATGGGAAAATTAAAACTACTTACGAATATAGAGGAGTCTTATGACGAGTTACGTTATAAGACTTCTTGGCCTACAAAAAAACAACTTGTAAAGTCGGCGATTATCGTGATGATAGCTTCCATCATCATCGCTTTGGTAATTTTCGTCATGGATCAGGTTGTCGACAATTTGATGCATTTCATCTACAGTCTTAAAGGTTAAAACCAATAAGTTGATTTATCAATGACTGAATCTAAAAGAGGTTGGTACGTTCTGCGTGCCATTTCAGGCAAAGAAGCTAAGGTTAAGGAAGTTCTCGATGCAGCAATCAAGAACACTGACCTTGGCAACTATGTGTTTCAAGTATTGATTCCGACCGAGAAGGTTTTGACCGTGCGTAGCGGGAAGAAAGTTGTAAAAGAACGCAATCTTTATTCCGGCTATGTTTTTATAGAGGCTGATCTTCAAGGAGAAGTGATTCACGAGCTGACCAACACCACTAACGTAATCGACTTTCTGAGAGGACGTGAGAAGGGCGCAAAACCCGAACGTCTCCGCCAATCAGAGGTGATGCGTATGCTTGGCACAGCCGATGAGTATATCGATCCTACCGATGATGAAGTCAACGACTACATGGTCGGTGAGACCGTCAAGGTCAACGAAGGTCCGTTCAACGGCTTCTCGGGTATCGTTGAAGAAGTGAACAAAGAGAAGAAGAAACTCAAAGTGTCAGTTAAAATTTTCGGGCGCAAGACTCCGCTGGAGCTCGATAATTCGCAAGTGGAGCGTGAATAATCCTAAGCGTGTTGTTACGAACGTATAAGGAAAGCTAACGCGATTTTTGTAATAAACTTTTAAGTATTTTTACAATGGCAAAAGAAATTGCTGGACAGATCAAATTGCAGATTAAGGGAGGCGCAGCAAACCCCTCCCCTCCCGTAGGCCCCGCGCTGGGTTCTAAGGGCATCAACATCATGGAGTTTTGCAAGCAATTCAATGCCCGCACTCAAGACAAAGCCGGAAAAGTTCTCCCGGTAGTAATCACTTACTACAGTGACAAATCTTTTGACTTTGTCGTAAAGACCCCGCCTGTCGCAATCCAGCTCAAAGAGGTAGCTAAGGTTAAATCAGGTTCAAAAGAACCTAACCGTACCAAAGTTGGAGAAGTGACCTGGGAGCAGGTGAAGGCTATCGCAACTGACAAAATGCCTGACTTAAACTGTTTCACAGTTGAATCAGCAATGCGTATGGTGGCCGGTACAGCTCGCAGCATGGGTATCACCGTTAAGGGTGAATTTCCTGGTAATAACTAATAAACTTCAATTGAAATGAGTAAACTTACAAAAAACCAAAAGTTAGCCTTGTCAAAGATTGAAGCCGGGAAAGCTTACACTTTAGCGGAAGCAGTCGAAAAGGTCAAAGAAGTGAACTATGCAAAGTTTGACGCTTCACTTGACATTGACGTGCGACTTGGCGTTGATCCTCGCAAAGCTAACCAGATGGTACGCGGCGTTGTGACGTTGCCTCACGGCACCGGTAAGCAGGTTCGCGTGCTCGTCCTCTGTAGCGCAGACGCTGAAGCTGCTGCTAAAGCCGCAGGCGCCGACTACGTAGGTCTTGACGAATATATCGAAAAAATCAAAGGTGGTTGGACAGACATTGATGTAATCATCACACAGCCCGCCATCATGGGTAAAATCGGTGCTCTCGGTCGTGTGCTCGGTCCCCGTGGCCTCATGCCTAACCCCAAGAGCGGCACAGTTACCGTCGATGTAGCCAAGGCTGTTGAAGAAGTAAAGAAAGGTAAGATCGACTTCAAGGTTGACAAGAATGGTATCGTACACTCTTCAATCGGCAAGATGTCGTTTACGCCCGACCAGATGCGTGACAACGCTCGTGAGTTCATCAACACACTCATCAAGCTGAAACCCGCAACTGCAAAAGGCACTTATCTCAAGAGCATTTATCTTTCAAGCACAATGAGTCCGGGTGTCAAAGTCGACACCAAGTCGGTTGACGCTTAATCACCCCCTCTAAAATCACGACAAAATGAAAAAGGAAGATAAAGGTATCGCAATAGAGAATATCGCGAAAACGATTAAAGAATACGGCTGCTTCTATCTCGTGGAAACAGCAGGTCTGAACGCTGAGAAAACAAGCGAGCTCCGTCGTGCATGCTTCAATGCCGATGTAAAACTGCTCGTTGTGAAGAATACTCTTCTTCATAAAGCGCTCGAATCAATCGAAGGCGATTTTGCAGAACTGTACCCCACCCTCAAGGGTTCTACCTCACTGATGTGTGCCAATGTGGGCAACGCTCCGGCCAAGCTCCTTAAGGACTTCATCAAGAAAGGTGACACTCTCCCCGCTCTCAAGGCCGCATACGTTGAAGAGACCGTATATGTAGGCGCTGATCAGCTCGACACTCTTGCTGCAATCAAGAGCAAGAACGAACTTATCGCCGACGTTATCGCTCTCCTCCAGTCACCTGCCAAGAACGTTGTTTCCGCTCTTACTTCAGGCGGCAGCAAGCTCCACGGCATCCTCGAGACGCTCTCAAAAAAAGAAGACTAATTCCATCAGAAATAATAATCAAATAAAACTATACAAAAATGGCAGATTTAAAAGCTTTTGCTGAACAACTTGTTAACCTCTCTGTAAAAGAAGTAAACGAACTTGCTCAAATTCTCAAAGAAGAATATGGCATCGAACCCGCTGCTGCAGCTGTTGCTGTTGCTGCTGGCCCCGCTGCTGGTGCTCCCGCTGCTGAAGAAAAGACTGCATTCGACGTAGTTCTCAAGGCTGCAGGCGCTAACAAGCTCCAGGTTGTTAAACTTGTTAAGGAACTCACCGGTCTCGGCCTCAAAGAAGCCAAAGAAATGGTTGACGGCGCACCCTCTGTAGTTAAGGAAGGTCTCGCTAAGGCTGACGCTGAAGGTCTCAAGAAGCAACTCGAAGAGGCTGGCGCAGAAGTCGAGCTTAAATAATATTGCCTGTTAATCAGGTAATTGGGTTAAGAATCTCCTATGGGATGATTCTTAACCTTTTTGTGTCTAAATTTACTTTGAGTTCTTAACCACCCTATCTTTTATAGATGTCAGTATCCGTAGACAAACCCCGCATAAATTTTGCCTCGGTAAAGAACCCGCTTCCTTACCCCGACTTTCTGGAGGTGCAGCTGAAATCATTTAGAGATTTCCTTCAGCTCGACACACCTCCCGAAAAACGAAACAACGAAGGCCTATTTAAAGTTTTCGCTGAAAACTTCCCTATAGCCGACACCCGAAACAACTTCGTGCTCGAATTTTTGGACTACTATATCGACCCTCCGCGCTACACTATCGAAGAGTGTCTCGAACGTGGGTTGACTTACAGTGTGCCATTAAAGGCGAAGCTCAAGCTCTATTGTACAGACCCTGACCACGAAGACTTTGCTACGGAAATCCAGGACGTATACCTCGGCCCGATCCCTTACATGACCGACAAAGGCACGTTTGTTATCAACGGCGCGGAGCGCGTCATCGTGTCGCAGCTTCACCGCTCACCCGGCGTGTTCTTCGGACAGAGCACCCACGCAAACGGCACAAAACTCTACTCGGCCCGTATCATACCGTTCCGCGGATCTTGGATCGAATTTGCGACTGACATCAACAATGTGATGTATGCCTATATCGACCGTAAGAAGAAATTGCCCGTGACAACACTGCTCCGCGCAATCGGTCTTGACAGCGATAAAGACATCATCGAAATCTTCGGTCTCGCTGAAGAAATCAAGGTCAACAAAACCAATCTCAAGAAAGCCGTCGGCCGCAAACTCGCTGCCCGTGTGCTCAAGACTTGGATTGAAGACTTTGTTGACGAGGATACCGGCGAAGTTGTGTCTATCGAGCGCAACGATGTCATCATCGACCGCGAAACCGTGCTTGAAGAAAAGCACATCGATGAAATCCTCAACTCAGGTGTGCAGAACATCCTCCTCCACAAAGAAGATGTCAACACCAGCGACTACTCGATCATCTTCAACACTCTCCAAAAAGATACGTCAAACTCCGAGAAGGAAGCCGTACAGTTCATCTACCGTCAGCTCCGTAACGCAGATCCACCAGACGATGCAAGCGCCCGCGAAGTCATCCAGAACCTTTTCTTCTCTGAAAAGCGTTATGACCTCGGCGAGGTAGGTCGCTTCCGTATCAACAAGAAACTCGGTCTGACGACTTCGATGGACGTTAAAGTCCTCACCAAGGAGGATATTATCGCCATCATCAAATATCTTATCGAACTCATTAACTCAAAGACCGATGTCGACGACATCGACCACTTGAGCAACCGTCGTGTGCGCACAGTCGGCGAACAGCTCTACAACCAGTTTGGTGTAGGTCTGGCACGTATGTCACGCACGATCCGCGAGCGCATGAACGTCCGAGACAATGAAGTGTTCACCCCGATAGATCTTATCAACGCCAAGACTATTTCATCGGTCATCAACACTTTCTTCGGCACAAACGCGCTCTCTCAGTTCATGGACCAGACCAACCCTCTGGCCGAAATCACTCACAAACGCCGTCTGTCGGCCCTCGGCCCCGGCGGTCTCTCACGTGAGCGCGCAGGCTTCGAGGTTCGAGACGTACACTACACTCACTACGGCCGTCTGTGTCCTATCGAAACCCCTGAAGGACCTAACATCGGTCTTATCAGCTCACTCTGCGTCTACGCTAAGATCAACGACCTCGGCTTCATCGAGACTCCTTACCGCAAGGTCGAGGATTCGAAGGTCAACCTCAACAACGATGAGGTTGTCTATCTTGCCGCCGAGATCGAAGAAGGCAAAATCATCGCTCAGGGCAACGCACCCGTCAACGATGACGGATCATTTATCAATGACCGCGTAAAAGCCCGTCTCGACGCTGACTTCCCTGTCGTTCCGCCGTCAGAGGTGGAACTCATGGACGTGTCTCCGGCTCAGATTGCTTCTATCGCCGCATCACTCATCCCGTTCCTCGAACATGACGACGCTAACCGCGCCCTCATGGGATCTAACATGATGCGCCAGGCTGTGCCCCTCATGCGCAGTGAGGCTCCGATTGTCGGCACCGGCATCGAAGGTCAGCTCATCCGCGACAGCCGCACTCAGATCACAGCCGAAGGCGAAGGCGTAATCGAATTTGTCGACGCAAGTGTAATCCGCATACGCTATGACCGCACCGAAGAACAGGAGTTTGTTGCCTTCGAAGATGCAGTCAAAGAATATCATATTCCTAAGTTCCGCAAGACCAACCAGAGCACAACCATTGACCTCCGTCCTATCTGCGAGAAAGGTCAGCGCGTCAAGAGAGGCGACATCCTCACCGAAGGCTACGCCACTCAGAAAGGCGAACTCGCACTCGGCCGTAACCTCAAAGTGGCGTTCATGCCCTGGAAGGGTTACAACTATGAGGACGCAATCGTGCTCAACGAGCGCGTGGTCCGCGACGACATCCTGACTTCAATCCACGTTGACGAGTACTCTCTCGAAGTCCGCGAAACCAAGCGCGGTATGGAAGAGCTTACAAGCGACATCCCCAACGTCAGCGAAGACGCGACAAAAGACCTTGACGACCGCGGCATCATCCGCATCGGTGCTCACGTTGTGCCGGGCGACATCATGATCGGTAAGATCACACCTAAGGGTGAATCTGACCCCACTCCTGAAGAAAAGCTCCTCCGCGCAATCTTCGGCGACAAGGCCGGCGACGTGAAAGACGCTTCTCTCAAGGCTTCGCCCTCACTCAAAGGCGTCGTTATCGGCACTAACCTCTTCAGCCGCGCCGCTAAGAAAAAGAAATCAAAGAGCGCCAACGCCCAGCTTCCGCTGCTTGACGAAGAATACGAAGAAAAGCTCAACAACCTTCGCGACATTCTCGTCGATAAGCTCATGACCCTCACCAACGGCAAGACCTCACAGGGCGTCAAAGACTTCATCGGCAGCGAGATCATCCCGAAGGGCGCTAAGTTCACTCCGGCTGTGCTGAAAGGCATCGATTACGATACAATCAACCTCAGCAAGTGGACCAACGACGATCACAAGAACGACCTCATTCGTGAGACAATCGTCAACTATCTCCGCAAGTCTAAGGAGATCGACGCCGAACTTCGCCGCAAGAAGTTTGACATCTCAATCGGCGACGAGCTGCCCTCAGGCATCATGCAGATCGCCAAGGTCTACATCGCCAAGAAGCGTAAGATCAGCGTAGGTGACAAGATGGCGGGCCGTCACGGTAACAAGGGTATCGTTTCGCGCATCGTGCGTCAGGAAGATATGCCATTCCTCGCCGACGGCACTCCGGTCGACATCTGTCTTAACCCTCTGGGTGTGCCTTCGCGTATGAACCTTGGTCAGATTTTCGAAACCGTCCTCGGTTGGGCCGGTCGCGAGCTCGGCGAAAAATTCGCCACTCCGATTTTCGACGGCGCTACCCTCGACGATCTCAACGAGTGGACCGACAAAGCAGGTCTCCCTCGCTACGGCAAGACCTATCTCTACGACGGCGGAACAGGCGAACGCTTCGACCAGCCGGCGACCGTGGGTGTGATCTACATGCTTAAACTCGGCCACATGGTCGAAGACAAGATGCATGCCCGTAGCATCGGCCCGTACTCACTCATCACTCAGCAGCCGCTCGGCGGTAAAGCTCAGTTCGGTGGTCAGCGTTTCGGTGAGATGGAAGTTTGGGCGCTCGAAGCATTCGGCGCCGCCCACATCCTCCAGGAGATCCTTACCGTCAAATCAGACGACGTCACCGGCCGCTCCAAGACCTACGAAGCTATCGTCAAAGGCGAGGCAATGCCTCCCGCAGGCATCCCCGAGTCGCTCAACGTGCTTCTCCACGAGCTCCGCGGCTTAGGCC
>CAMWNL010000067.1 GCA_947175585.1 uncultured Bacteroidales bacterium
ACAACAACCAGAATCGCCAGGGTGGTTACAATAACCAGAACCGTCAGGGCGGCTATAACAACCAGAATCGCCAGGGTGGTTACAATAACCAGAACCGTCAGGGCGGCTACAACAACCAGAATCGCCAGGGTGGTTACAATAACCAGAACCGTCAGGGCGGCTATAACAACCAGAATCGCCAGGGTGGTTACAATAACCAGAACCGTCAGGGCGGCTACAACAACCAGAATCGCCAGGGTGGTTACAATAACCAGAACCGTCAGGGCGGCTATAACAACCAGAATCGTCAGGGCGGTTATAATAACCGTCAGGCTGGCTATAATAACCAGAATCGTCAGGCCGGCGGTTTCCCCGGTCGCGGTAAGAGCTTTACGCCGCGTCCTAAGCGTATTGAATACGAAATGCCGATACCTGATCCTAACGAGCAGATTCGTCTTAACAAATTCATGAGCAATGCCGGAATATGTTCTCGTCGCGAAGCTGACGAATTTATCCAGCAGGGTCTTGTCAAGGTTAACGGCCAGGTTGTTACCGAACTCGGTACAAAGATTACCCACAGCGATGTTGTCGAGTATGATGAAAAGGTAGTTGCTCTCGAAAGCAAGTGCTATATCCTCCTCAACAAGCCTAAAGATTGTGTGACTACAAGTGATGACCCCAATGGCCGCACAACAGTGATGGATCTTGTCAAAGGCGCTTGCAACGAACGTATCTATCCTGTAGGACGTCTTGACCGCAACACCACCGGTGTGCTCCTGCTGACTAACGACGGTGATCTTGCGTCAAAACTCACTCACCCCAAATATGTAAAGAAAAAGATTTACCATGTATGGTGTGACCGTGACATCGCTGAAGAGGATATGCAGCGTATCGCTGACGGCATCGAGCTTGAAGACGGTCCGATCCACGCTGATGCTATCAGCTATGCGACCGAGACTGACCGCAATCAGGCCGGTATCGAAATTCACTCTGGCCGCAACCGCATCGTTCGTCGTATATTCGAATCGCTCGGCTACCATGTGACCAAACTCGACCGTGTATATTTTGCAGGTCTTACCAAGAAGAACCTGCCGCGCGGACGTTGGCGTTATCTTACTCAGGAAGAGGTTAACTTCTTGAAAATGGGATCTTTTGAATAAGAAAAATACTAATTAAAAACCATAATGAAACGTACTAAAATAGTCGACATATTCAATCCCGAACTTTTAGGCAAGGAAGTATGCGTAAAAGGCTGGGTAAGAACTCGCCGCGGCAACAAATATGTACAGTTTGTCGCTCTCAACGACGGCTCTACCATCAAGAACATCCAGATTGTATTTGACATGAATAACTTCACCGACGAGCAGCTCAAGCCTGTTACCACCGGTTCGTCAATCTGCGTCGAAGGTATTCTTGTTGAGTCTATGGGCAAAGGTCAGACATGCGAAATTCAGGCAAAGACACTCGAAGTTTACGGTACAGCTGACCCCGAGGCATATCCATTGCAGAAAAAAGGCCACACTCTCGAATTCCTGAGAGAGAAAGCCCACCTGCGTCCGCGCACAAACACATTCGGAGCAATACTCCGTGTGCGCAGCGCGTTGGCTTATGCAATCCACAAGTTCTTTCAGGAAAAAGGCTTCTTCTATCTCAATACTCCGCTTATCACTGCAAGTGACTGTGAAGGTGCCGGAGCAATGTTCCAGGTGACAACTTTGCCTCTTAACGATCTTCCTAAAAATGAAGACGGCACAGTCGATTACTCTCAGGATTTCTTCGGTAAACCGACAGCGCTTACAGTCAGCGGTCAGCTCGAAGGTGAACTCGGTGCGACAGCGCTCGGTGCTATTTATACATTCGGTCCGACATTCCGCGCCGAAAATTCCAACACTCCGCGTCACTTGTCAGAGTTCTGGATGATTGAGCCGGAAATGGCGTTCTATGATATCACCGATAATATGGATCTCGCCGAGGAGTTTGTCAAATATTGCATCCGTTATGCTCTTGACCATTGTCGTGACGACATCGAGTTTCTTGCCGAGCATTTTGACAAGGGCTTGATCGAGCGTCTCGAATTTGTACTCCATAATGATTTTGTACGCCTGACCTACACCGAGGGTGTCAAGATACTCGAAGAGTCTGGTAAAAAGTTCGAGTTCCCCGTCAGCTGGGGTATCGACCTGCAGAGCGAGCATGAACGTTATCTCGTCGAGGAGCACTTCAAGAAACCGGTAATCCTTACCGACTATCCTAAGGACATCAAGGCTTTCTACATGAAGCAGAATGAAGACGGTAAGACCGTCCGTGCAATGGACGTCCTCTTCCCGACTATCGGTGAAATCATCGGTGGTTCTGAGCGCGAAGCAGATTACGATAAGCTGCTCAAACGAATTGAAGAACTCGATATCCCGATGAAAGACATGTGGTGGTATCTTGATACACGACGTTTCGGCACAGTGCCTCATAGTGGTTTCGGTCTTGGATTCGAGCGTCTCGTGCTCTTTGTTACCGGTATGACCAATATCCGCGACGTTATCCCCTTCCCACGTACTCCCAACAACGCTGAATTCTAATCACAGAATCAGATAACCCCATAAAATATCAGCGGCCCGATACTGTCGGGCCGCTGATATTTTATGGAGATATGAATCTTTTTACTGAGGTTTTTTCGCCTGATAGGATAGGGCGTCTTTTGCTTGATTGCAATCTTTTTGAAGTTCAGGTCTCAAAATTCCGGCTTCTGTGGAATCGGAAAGATTCAGATCTGCATATCTGTCCTCGTTCATCACGTATTCTTCCACGGTGCGCATCGGTTCCGGGTTTTCGAAGCGCGGCGATGCAGTGAGTTCAGAGCTGCCGTTACTGCCGCTGTTGTCAGGGCCAGGTGTTACGCTGTCAATAGTGAGACCAGACTCTCCACGGGCGTACTCTTCAGGACGGAAGCGATAGAGAGGCCAGTAACCTGACTCTACTGCCCGTCGCTGTTCGACAATCGAGTGTCCGAGCCCCGGTTGTATGCCGTGCATAAGACAGGGGCAGTACGCTATCACTATAGCCGGGCCCGGATAGTTTTCGGCTTCAGTCAGCGCGTCGATGGCCTGTTGGTAGTTTGCTCCGAGGGCAATTGAGGCGACATAGACATTTCCGTAGGTCATCATCATGCGTCCGAGTTCCTTCTTGGCGACACGCTTGCCATCGGGTGCATATTTGGCCACCGCACTTCTAGGGGTAGCCTTCGACATCTGTCCTCCCGTGTTAGAGTAACACTCTGTGTCCATGACGAGTATTTTTATGGGCTCGCCTGATGCCAACACATGATCCAATCCTGCAAAGCCTATGTCGTAGGCCCAACCGTCACCACCTATCGCCCACACAGTCTTTTTGGCGAACTGATCAGACGATTCCAATAGGGTGGCATAAGCTTTGTCCTGGTCTTTGACCTCAGTAAGCACTCCGGCAAGCATTTTGCCGGTCTGTCGTGAAAGCTCAGGATCATCCTTGCTGTTATACCATGCTTCCAGAGCATTCTTGATATAGGGTAGGGTGGTTTTAGAGTCGATAAGTGACTTTACTTGCATTGCGACGCGTTTACGCTGATGCTCTACAGAGACGAGCATACCGTAGCCATACTCTCCGTTATCCTCAAATAGCGAGTTGCCCCATGCAGGACCGCGTTGTCCGTCGGTGCAGCAATAAGCATTTGAAGGGAAATTCGCACCCCATATTGAACTGCAACCTGTGGCATTGGCAATAATCAGACGTTCACCGAAGAGTTGAGTGAGCAGTTTGACATAGGGCGTTTCACCACATCCGGCACAGGCTCCTGAAAACTGCAGACCGGGTGTGTGCATCTGTGAGCCCTTGACGGTCGGGCGTGGGAGCAGTCCGGTTTTAGACGAGATGTTAGCCTGAGCCCACTCTACCATGGGCACTTCTTTATCAACGACATCGTCAATCGGAGTCATGGTTAGAGCATGTCCCGGGCAGATAATTGAACATGAAGAGCAACCTAAGCAGTCTTCCGGATAGTTTTGTATATGGAATTTATACCCGTTGGGCATACCATAGGCATCTTTTAGCGCGAAACCGGCCGGAGCGTTCTTGCTTTCTTCAGGAGATAATACGAATGGTCGTATGGCAGCGTGAGGACAAACGAGGGAACACTCTGTACATTCCACACATTTGGTTGCATCCCAGACCGGGACACGCGTTGCGATTCGACGATGTTCGTATGCGGTCGTCCCCATCGGCATTATTCCGTCGGGAGCGAGAGCTGATACCGGGATTGAATCGCCCCGACCTTGAATACACGGGGTATGGATATTGCGTATAAACTGTTCGACTGAGGCGTTGGGATATTTTACAGGACGAGTGAAGGCCTGCTGAGGTTCCTGAGTCCATCCGTCGATGGTTTCGTAGTCGATTTTCTTCAAAGACTCCAGTGTCATGTCTATGGCTTTCAGGTTACGTTCGACCACTGTCCCGATCTCATGGCGATATGTTGATGCGATAACGTTCTTGAATTCTGCAAGTGCATCATCGAAAGGCACGATATTGATCAACGATAACCACACTGTATCCATGATAGTGTTGATGCGCGGTCCCAATCCGCACTTTGAGGCTATAGTGTCGGCATCTATATTATATAATGTGAGTTTTTTCTCAGCAATTGCACGACGCATGTCCAACGGTAATTTTGTCGCGAGTTGAGCGGATGTCCACGGGGAATTGAGCACAAACACTCCGCCCCGGCGTACTTTTGAAACCATATCAAAGCGATTGACATAAGATGTCTTGTGACAAGCCACATAGTCTGCATCACTTATTTCATAGGCAGATGTTATCGGTGAGTGACCGATTCGCAACTGAGAGATTGTATATCCTCCGGATTTTTTTGCTGAATAGTTGAAATAGGCCTGAGCGTACAATCCGGGTGTGTTGCCAAGCACGGATGCGAGCATCTTCGTGCCTCCGACAGTGCCGTCGTTTCCGATTCCGTAGAATATAGTCTGGTAAGTATCTTCGGCGGCTTTCGTCTCTATGGTTTCTGTCACGTCGAGCGAAAGATGTGTGATGTCATCATTGATGCCGACTGTGAATGGATTTTTAGGTTCGGCTTTGGACATTTCATCATAAATGGCTTTGACCATAGATGGATTGAATTCTTTGCTTGATAAACCGTAGCGACCGCCTATTACCTTTATATCGCGATGTGAATCCGAATTATATAGAGCAGTCATCACATCCTGACACAGTGGCTCGTGTTGCGCGCCCGGCTCTTTTGTGCGGTCAAGTACGGCGATAGTGCGCACGCTTGCGGGTAACGCTGCAAGGAACTGTTCAGCAGGAAACGGTCGATATAAACGAATGGTAATAACACCTGCTTTGTAGCCTTTTTCAGAATTCAAAAATTCAGCTGTTTCGTTTGCGACTTCTGCAGCAGAACCTATTAAAACTATCACGCGATCTGCGTCAGGAGCGCCCGTATAATCGACCAAGTGATATTGACGGCCTGTTACCGCGGCGATTTTATCCATGGCATTCTGAACGATGGATGGAAAAGCATCATAATATTTATTGGCTGCTTCACGGTTCTGGAAGTAAACGTCAGGATTCTGGGCAGAACCGCGTAAATCAGGATGTTCGGGATTCATCGAATGGCGGCGGAATGAGTTGACTTTACTACGATTCAGCAGCGGTTTTAGTGAATCATAGTCAATCACGTCAATAGTATCGAGCTCTGACGATGTACGCCAACCGTCGAAAAAATGCAGTACGGGTAACGAGCCTTCTATCGCAGCCAGATGAGCGACGGCGCCGAGATCCATAGTTTCTTGTACCGAGGCCGACGCGAGCATCGTGAATCCGGTGGCTCGGCATGCCATCACATCCTGATGATCTCCGAAAATTGACAGTGCGTGAGTTGCCAGAGACCGGCAGCCAACATGGAACACTACCGGGAGAAGTTCGCCGGCAATCTTATACATATTCGGAATCATCAGCATCAGTCCTTGTGATGCTGTGAAAGTTGTGGCAAGCGCACCGGCAGCCGCTGCACCGTGGACAGCACCGGCAGCTCCGAGTTCGCTTTCCATTTCTCTTACCTCAAGAGCTTGTCCCATAAGATTACGTCGCCCTTCGAGCCCCCATCTCATGGCTATATCACCCATAGCCGCGATAGGAGTAATGGGATATACTGTAGCTACGTCACTAAACGCGAAAGCAACGTGAGCCGCTGCCGTGCAGCCGTCTAATATCTGTTTTTTCATCTGCAGAGTAAGTTATGTAAAATATTAAAACACCGCAGACGTTTCTAATGTTTTGGACGCGACTAATCTATAAAAGAAAAAGAAACAGGACGTCCACTCTGAGGCGGACGTCCTGATGTAAGGTAGGTTGATGTTATAATTTTAGTCGATGACTATTTTTTCAGTCTGGTTGCCCTGACGGCGGATATAGACACCCGATGTCGGGTTGTCAACGCGTACACCCTGGAGATTGAAATATTCGACCGGAGCATTTGCGTTGTCAACAGTAATGTCATTAATACCTGTCTGTTTAGGCAGGGTGATGCGTAGCATCGGAGCAGGGACTGTAACAAATGCACCCTGCTTGTAGAAACGTTCTACGAGAATGATGCTATTGTCGGGGAAGGTAATCTCACGGCCGTCAAGTTCGCCAAACAGACCGAGTTTACTGATTTCATCTTTTGACATGCCGTCCATAAGATGCTTATATGCCAAAGAGAACATGCTTGCATCTCCATATCCATTGTCTACACCTGCAGGTGAGTCTTCGATGTATACAGCTTCAGGATCTTCGGCGTGAACATAGAGATAGTGTTTGTGGTTCTCGTGGGGACGATACATATTAGCATATACGCCTGACGAATAGTAGGGGTGATTTTTGTAAGGTTCAACGAGACGGTAATATCCGGGCTGATTCTTATTGACTTCGACCATGACGTTGAGTTTTTCAGTAGTCATGTCAGGATAAGTAGAACCTAAGATATCTTCGTAGTAAACACACTCGCCATACTCTTCCCACTGATCGGCTTCGTCATCCATAACATAGAAGTAAGAAGAGTTGGATGATACAGCTTCGTTCTTGTCATTAAAAGCTACAACGATCAGAGCGTAGCGGCCGCGTTCGGTTGCAGTGATGGTGTTCTGGCCTTCCACAGCTTCAATACCATTTTCAACAGCTAATGCAGTTTCTTCTTCGCTACCGTTGAAATAGCCGAGTTTTGCATAAGCCTTGAAGCTCTTGATGTCAAGTCCGGCATCTTTGATAGTGTAATGGAATACATTGTCTTCAGAGCATGATTTGTCATCGAGTGTGTAGAGCGAGAAACGGTAATCTTTCCATTCGCTTTCAGGCATGACGAGTTTGAAGTTCTGGAAGAAATTACCGAGCTGCCAGCGGTCACCGGCGTCAACGGCCTGGTAAGCGATGCCTGAATCCGGAGCTGAAATAACACCGTCTTCAATATTAAGATATTTTTGGGCATCAAAGTCATTTTCGATCACATAGCTGCAGATATTGTATTTGTTGCCGAATGTGCTTAATGCAACGTAAGCTTTATCTGGATCAGTAGCGTTGATATTCTTGTAGCTTTCGTTGTCGGGC
>CAMWNL010000068.1 GCA_947175585.1 uncultured Bacteroidales bacterium
CCGATGTGTGCAATCGTACCGACGCGCGCGTCGACGGGGAGGGGGGCATAGATGCCAGCGCGGTAGGCCCGCTCCCCGATGAAGCCGTAGGCGGCGGGCGCACCGCCGCTGATGACGTTGAGACCGTAGGCCATGGCCATCAGTGCTGTTGAGGCCGGAGTGTAGCTGTAGATCTGGTCGAGCACGACGTGGGCGCTTTTGAGAAGGGTGATAAACTCGTCGAATGGTCGATTTTCGACAAGTATGAGTTCGGCCCGGTCGGGGTGGCGGTCGACAACAGTGCGAGCTGCCTGATAGAGATAGTCAGAGCCTTTCATCATCATGCGCGATGGATCGCGGCCGAGGAAGAGACGCACTTTGTCGATATGGTCGGGAAACCGGACGGGGGTGAATCTGTCGAGGTCGACAGGTATGCCGCCATAGGCAATGCGGTCGGGCGGCAGAACTCTGCGCAGGGCGAGATGATATTCATACAGGACGGAGACAGCTCCGTCGATATTGTCATAGAAATATTGCTGGTAATCTTTCAGGGCAGGAGTGTGCCATGCCTGCCACTCGGACTGAGCGGAGTTGAAATAGCGAGTCGGCTGACCGCCGATGAACCACTCGTTGTAGGCGAGGGGAGAGGAGGGGTCGGCGAGCATGTCGAGAAAGGGGACGTCATAGCTCATGGCATTGAGAAAGACGGCACCGTTGTCACGACGCAAGCGGTCGAAGACATGCCGAAGCAATGAGGGCCGAAGACTGACCATGTTAGGGTCGTGAACCGACACGATGTCGTAGCCTCTGAGGTGACGTCGCATGGTGGTCATCAGCTTAAGATATAACTGCAGGCCTCCGAGTCGGCCGGAAGGACGGGTGATGTCGATATCGCGATAGCAATTCTGCCATGACGAGCCGTCTGAGACAAGGGTCACGTCGCAGCCAAGCCGCCGCAGGCCTGTGGCAAGAGTGCGCTGACAGTTGCTGTAGTCGCCAAGAAGTAATATCTTAAGGGGTATCATCAAGATGAAAACGTCATTTGGTGCAGTTTTAGTATAGTGGAGAGAGGAAAATGTCGTAACTTTGTCAAACAAGCGTATCTCAACAATCTCTACGTTATGAATGCAGTCTCAGAATTATTACAGCAATGGCATGTGCTCGGCCTCGCAATAGGGCTTTGCACGTTTTTAATAATCGGAGTTTTTCATCCGATATGTATAAAGTGTGAATATTATTACGGCACCCGGTGCTGGTGGTGGTTTCTGGTGGCCGGACTGGCAATGTGTGTGGCGGCTTATATTATAGAAGATGTGTTTTTGTCTACGCTGGCCGGAGTGATAGGTTTTTCGTCGTTTTGGACGATAATGGAAATCTTCGAGCAACGCCAGAGAGTGAAGAAGGGATGGTTTCCGATGAATCCGAAGAGAAAAGATGAATATAAGTGACATGTGTAAAAAAAATAAAGCTCTGTGAATTCACAGAGCTTTATTTTTTTAACAGTACATCGCTTCGATCTCGTGAGCGTAGCGTCGGTTGATGATCGGTCGGCGAAGTTTGAGGGTGTTGGTCAATTCGCCGGACTCGATTGTAAATTCTTTAGGCAGGAGGGTGAAGCGCTTGATTTTTTCGAAGTTTGCAAAACCGTTCTGGAGCTTTTCGATGCGCTCCTCAAGCATCTTCTTAATCTCGGAGTTCTGGATGAGTTCGTCGATATTGCGGAATGCGATCTTTTTGCGGCGAGCATATTCCTTTAGTGCTTCGAAAGCCGGAATGATGATGGCGGTGACGTATTTGCGCTGGTCACCGATGACGGCAACCTGTTCGATGAACTTGTCTTCGCCGAGACGGCTTTCGATGGCCTGAGGTGCGATATACTTACCGTTGCTGGTCTTGAAGAGGTCTTTGAGGCGTTCGGTCAGAATCAATGCGCCGTTTTCGTCGAAGTGGCCTGCATCGCCTGTGCGAAACCATCCGTCGTCAGTGAACGCCTCGGCTGTAGCCTCGGGACGGCGGTAATAGCCACGCATGACTGTAGGAGCCTTGACGAGAATTTCGCTGTCTTTGCCGATTTTAACCTGAATATCTGGAAGGACTGTGCCGACTGTGCCGATTTCGTAACCGACGGTCGGGAAGCAGGTGACGGTCGCGGTAGTTTCAGAGAGGCCGTAGCCGATAACGATGTTAATGCCGCAAGCCTGAAGGAATTCAACGATGTTGGCAGAGAGGGGTGCTCCGGCTGTCGGGAAAATGTTGCCGTCGTTGACGCCGATAGCCTTGCGCATGACTGAAAGTATGCGTTTATCAAAGAACTGGTATTGCTTCTCAATCCACCAAGGAGCACGGCGGCCGAGACGGACGTATTCGAGATTGCGGATGGTGCCGATCTTGATGGCGCGCTCGACCATGAGCTTTTTAATGCCTTTCATCGCAGAGACCTTTTCGGTGACGGCGGTGTAGACCTTCTCCCAGAAACGCGGAACGCTACACATACAAGTCGGAGAGACTTCTTTAATAGCAGTCTGAATTTCTTTGGGATTATGGTTGATGTAGACTTTGATGCCGAAGTCAAGGCAGAAATATGTCCAGGCTTTCTCGAAGATGTGGCTCAAGGGCAAGAAGCACAACGAGCGGTCATCGTCGGTGAGCATATCGAGGCGGCGACGGTGAATCTCAAGCGCAGCGTCAAAGCAGCTGTGGGGCAGGATAGCGCCCTTGGGTTCGCCTGTGGTGCCTGATGTATATATAAGAGTGGCGATATCGTCGGGAGTGGCTTCGGCGCGACGCATGTCAACGACGTCGAGCGACTGTTTGCCGGCGGCTTCGCCGAGTTTGAGCATGGCGTCGAAACGCATGGTCATCGTGTCGTCATCGTCGAGCACGATAGAGTCATCGAAAGTTACGATAGTTTTTAGAGTCGGACAGTTGGCGGCAATGTCGCGGACTGTGTGATACTGCTTGGCATCACCGACCATAATCATTGTGGCGCCGGAGTCATTGATTATGAACTCGACCTGCTCGCGACTGCTCGTAGAGTAGAGCGACACCGGAATCGCGCGGTTACGGAAACAAGCGAAGTCGGTAATGAGGATTTCCGGGCAGTTTGCCGAAAAGACATTAATCATAGTCTGCGGCTCGACCCCGAGAGTCTCAAGGGCGCATGCAAACTGAGACACCTTTTTGTCAAAGTCGATCCATGACATCGAGGTCCATCTGTCAGTCCCTCTCTCTTTAAAGCTGATTGCTTCCCGAGAACCATATCGGAGAGCTTGTCTCGCGGTCAAATCAGTTAATATATTGTGCATATAAATAGTCTTTCGTTACTATTTGAAGTGAGTTGAAGCACTTCCTTTCTTGAAAAAACGGTGCAAAGTTACGCTCTTCACCATTTTTATAACAAAGATGGGGTTTATATTTGGTGTGATGTTAACAAATATTCCTATGTTGCACACGATATGTTAATGAGATTTAACAATTGAAGGCCTTAAATCGTGAAAAATTTCAGACTGAGGTAGTAGGTGCGCGGCTGAGTCGGACCGTAGAAGTAGCCTGAATCACGGAAACCGCCTTTGTCGAGGTCTTTCTGGAAGGCACCTGTCAGATTCTTGATTCCGGCACCGACCTGCATCCTCAGTTTACCCGAAAGAGGAACGGTGTATGAAGCTTTGACGCCGAGTTCGAAGAAAGAAGGGCTATGATACAGGATATCGCGGTCAGGGTAGGACCATTCGTAATTGTCGGGAATATCTTCGGGAGCGGGCGCGAAGTGGGGCACATACATGCGACCCGTGTAGACACCGGATAGTGAACATTCGAAGCGAGTGAAGGGTCGGCCAGTCAGAGTGAAGTAGCCGTAATAGTCAGGCGCACGAGGCATCTGACGGGTGGGAGCGATTGTTTCGTCTTCACTCCATGCTTCCGGAGAGTTGTAGCGGCTGCGCTGGGCTGTGAAGCCGAGCTGAAGGGTATAATCGGTGTAAGTGAAGCTGAGGTCGGCATTGGCGCCGTAGACTTTAGCTCCGTTGCCGTTGCGTCGCTCTTTGATTGCGCTGCCATTGTCGTCGTGACCGAGCATCTCAAGAACGAAAACATCACGCAACTCGGTGTAGAAACCTTCTACAAGAAAATCTGCGTTGACGTTGCCAAACTCTACGTCCCAGTCGATAGAACCGCTGAAACTGTTAGAGCGTTCGGGTTTGAGCCCGTCGGCAAGACGAATGATGACTCCTTCGCCACCGACGGCAGTGACATGGAGGTCTTCGTCGTAGGCCTGAGGGGCACGGAAACCTGTAGACCATGTGGCACGGAACTGCCATGCGGAGGTCGGTCGATAGAGTAGGTTGAGTCGCGGACTGAGGATTGGGTTGTCAATAAGATTATGATTGTCGAGACGCAGTCCGGCGAGCAGGGTGAAATGGCGCATCTTCCATTCGTTCTGGACGAATGAACCGAAAATGTCGACATTCTGCTTCATATCTCGGCCATAGCCTGTCATGATGTCGTGGAGAGAGTTGGCCTGATATTCTATACCGGCAGTAAATGTGGCCGGAGAGAAGATGACTTTATTGAAGTCGCCGCTGAAGGTCGCTCCTGCGAGGGCGGTGACGTCGGTGGTTTTTCCGTAGGCATCCGGGTTTTGCTGAGCTCCATAATAGCTGTTGCGGTCAATGTGCTGGGCGGAGGCATATACGTTGAGCCGACGGGTGAAGTCATGCCAATGCTGGGTGTAATTGAGGCTACCGCTGTTGATGTAGTGCTGAGTCTGCTCGGTGATGTCGGTCTGGAATGGTTCAAGATCAAATTTGTTGCCACCGCGGCGGAATTCGTAGGTGTTGTGATATTCGAGACCGAGTTTTTTGTCCTGACTGAAGCGGTAGAAGGAGTTAAAGCCTAAAGTGTTGGCATTGAGTTTGCCGATTTCGGAGAAATCGTCACCGTCGTGGTCATAAGGGTTGCGTTTGCGGTATGATTCATAAAATGCAATACCGTAACGGTTGTCAGAATCTACGATAGTTGCATTGGCGGCTACATTTTCTTCCCATGATTTGCCATTATGGTTTTCTACGGTAGAGCTTACTTCGAAATGGTCGTTGATGGGTTCCTTGGTGATGACGTTGACAGTGCCGCCGACAGCATTCGCGCCAAATAGAGCTGAACCTCCACCACGCACAACCTCGATGCGTTCGACCATGTTGACTGGCATCTGCTCAAGAGCATAGACACCCGACAGAGAACTGACGACCGGCCGGCTGTTGACAAGCACCTGAGAGTAGGCGCCTTCGAGACCATTGATGCGCAACTGAGGGAAACCACAGTTCTGACAATTGTTCTCTACGCGCAGGCCTGACTGATAGTTGAGGCTCTGAGCGAGGTCTGTGGAGTTGACTGTCTCGAAAAGTTTATTGCTTAAAACGCTGACTACGACAGGCGCTTCGCAGCGTTTGACCACGTTGCGATTTGCTGAGACGACGAGTTCGTCCATCGCTACAGAGTTTTCTCGAAGTGAAACAGTAAGGTTTATAGGGCGATTGTCGTTTAGGTCAATTGTGGTTTCAAAGGGATCATAACCGACCATAGAAACTTTAAGAGTATGACGACCCGTAAGTTTCCCTTTAAGCGTGAAGTCTCCGTCATCGTTGCTCATAGTGGCGGCATTTGAGCCTACGATTGCCACTGAAGCGAATGAAACGGGTTCGCCGCTGTGTTTGTCAATTATTTTACCTTCGATAGTATATGCTTGCAAAGTTTGAGCGAGGAGAGCGGTGGATACGCTTGCCAAAAGACGTAATTTCATACAGCTGTAGAGTAACAAACATAGCCATAGCTGCGATAGGGATAGCGCAGTCAATAGCTTTGTATCAGATTTTTAATTGAATTTAACGGAAAAAATTATGATAAAACTGTATGAAATTCAGGTGGTGCACGACCGGGTAAGAGACGTCTATAGTCTGTATCAGGAAATTGCTTAATGACAGACTCAACAATGCTTGATATGAGCCGTAATGGCGTTGAGACGAGGCTTGTGGGGATGTCGTCAGTCATGGCTGAGATGCTCAACTGAGCGATTGAAACGAGCTCGTCAACGCTGTGTTGTCTGTCAGGATTGTTAAATGGATGGGAATGTGAAATAATGCGGTCTCCGAATATATGAGTATGATAGAATAGCGAACGCCCTCCCTGAAAACTCAGGAAGAGGAGTAAAAGCATAGTTGCTATAATCCGCATTTTTCTATTTGACATTCTGTTTGGACCGTTATTAGGGTTTTGAGAGTGCAAATTTAAACATAATATATGAGAAAGCCTAAAAACACGGCGTTATGATGCTAAATGGTCGTGGAATCTTCGGCCCGGAACCACCCCAATAAGTTACAAATTATTAAATTCATATAATCAAATTTGGTCGCACGTTATTGTGTAGAGGTGTGGAAAAAGTTAGCTTACCATCGCATCTCTCCGGCACTCTTTGCTTTGTTTTTCAGTTATGTAGGATAGCTGCGCTCCCTTCGTCTCAAGACAAAAATCACTCGAAGAAAAGCGGTATCACCGTTAACAAATATTGAGGAAAGGTGTCTAAATTATGTGACAAGTCAATGGTAAATTGATGTACGGTCTTGACAAACGGTTTCAAATGTATTAATTTTGCACAAAATTATGGCTCAAAAACGCTCAAACCGCATATCAACTTTTGGCTCACAATTGACGGCTATAGTTAGTGTAACGCTTGTACTCTTAATATTAGGAGTATTGGCGGTGTTGGGTATTGCCGGACATTCAGGCGCGGATATGCTTAAAAGCAACCTCGGTTTTATTGTTAAAGTAGAACGCGATGCGAGCGATGCAGATATCAACAGACTGAAGCAAATGTTTAACTCGGCTTCTTATGTGTCAGGCTACGTCTACGCTTCGGCTGATGAGATAATGGAGACCGAAACACAATATATAGGAGAAGACATCGCCGCTTTGCTTGATATCAATCCTTTTGGCGCGGAATTTGATGTGAAAGTCACGCCAGAGTATGCTTCGGTCGACAGTATAGATGAGATTACAAAGCGTTTGATTGCAGATTCGGCTATAGAATCGGTTTTGACAGAAAGTACGATAATAGCTTCAGTAAACTCAACACTCGGACGAGTCAGTTGGATGCTTATGGGTATTGCCCTCTCACTGTTGATTATTTCGATAGTGTTGATATATAATACAGTGCATTTAGCGGTATATTCGCGTCGTTTTGTAATCCACACAATGAAGCTCGTCGGAGCGACCGGCGGATTTATTCGTCGACCTTTTATTATAGCAGGTGCATGCAACGGTCTTATATCAGCAGCGATTGCATCGGTGTTGTTGATCTGTGGACTGGCATACGGGTCGCAAATTGATCCTTTTATCGGAAGTTGTTTTTCGATGAATCTGTGTGGGATTGTGATTGCCGGGCTGTTTATAGTCGGAATAATTATATGTACGTTTGCGTCCCTATTTGCGACAAATCGTTATTTGCGCGCCGACTATGACGACATGTTTATGAAATAAAATAATAAATAAATCAGGTGAAAATGAAAAAGGAAAAAGACTCCGGCTTGATAAAAGAAGATCAGCAGTCAATGCCTCTGACAAAAAATAATTTTATAT
>CAMWNL010000069.1 GCA_947175585.1 uncultured Bacteroidales bacterium
GACCAGGCGGTAGGATGTTTCCGGGTCTATGTTTCCGGTCGGTTCGTCGGCGAGGACGATTGCCGGTTGGCCTACGATTGCACGGGCGATAGCTACGCGCTGACACTGACCGCCGCTGAGCTGTGAGGGCAGATGTTTTTTGCGGTGAGTCATCTCCAGGCGTTCGAGCACTTCGTCGACGCGTCGGTTGCGTTCGGCGGCGCTGATGCCCTTGCGGTAGGTGAGCGGGAGTTCGATATTGGCGGCCACGTTAAGCGAAGTTATCATGTGAAAACTCTGGAACACGAAGCCAATATTGGCGTTGCGAAAATGAGAGAGGGCGGTGTCGCCAAGCGAGCTGCAATCGGTGCCGAGGAGATCGACGGTGCCTTTGGTCGGTTTGTCAAGTAGACCGACTATGTTGAGAAGGGTGGACTTTCCGCAGCCTGATGGACCCATGATGCTGACAAACTCGCCTTTGTCGACGGTGAGGTTGATGTTTTCGAGAGCCGTCGTCTCGATTTCTTTCGTGCGATAGACTTTTTCGATGCCGTTTAATTCGATTAATGCCATAATTGTGATTATTAGAGGTCTATTTAATTTTAAGTTTTGAATATTTTTCAAAATCGGTCATATTGGTGGTCACGACTTTCTCGCCCTGCGCGAGGCCGCTGATGACCTCTATCCACTGACGGTTGCTGTCGCCGAGCTTTACTTCTCGGCGTTCCAAGGACGAAGATCCGTCGGCTACAAAAAGATTATAAGCACCGGGACCGGAGTAAAAGCTTCCTGCCGGAATACGTAGCACATCATCTTTGAAACCATAAGAGACATATAGCTGGACACGTACACCCGGACGGAGGCGTGAGTTGGATGCGTCATCAAGAGTCACCGTAAAGGGGACTGCGCCTGAGGTGGACTGAGGTTCGACGTTGGCAACCGTGCCATTGAGTTCGATATTGCCGATTCTCACAATCACATCAGCGCCCTGACGGACTTTATAGCTGCTGCCTTCGGGCACGTCGGCCGACACTTTGAAGTTGCTGAGATCGCCAACTACGGCAACTTTTTCGCCGGCTGCAACGGTGCTGCCGATGCTGTTACTAAGATACGTGAGTATTCCGTCGTGAGGAGCCGGTATGCGACCTTGTGAAAGAGTGTGTTCCATCATCTCAAGTTCCCGGCGGCTGTTGCCGAGTTCGAGCATCGCTGCGTTTTCGAGAGAAGCAAGGCGTTCGCGTTCGTTGGCCAGCTTTTGTCTTAGCCCTTTCAACTCCAGTTTACCGGTGGTGTAGGCTGTCTCGGCCTGGCGCACACGGTCGCCGGTACCGGAGCCGAGACTGTCGAGCCGGCGCTCGTTATCGACAGTTATCGAGAGTCGGTTGACGTCCATCTCTTTTATGTCGATAAGCATTTCAAGTTCGTCAAGCGTCGAGCGGTTGGAGAGTTGCAGCTGTGTCAGCTGATTTTGTTTTACCTGATAGCTGTCACTGAGATTGCGCAAAGCGACCTCTGACTCCTTAAGATCGAGCTGAAGCAACGGCATGCCTTCTCGCACGCTGTCGCCGGGTTGTGCATAGACTGACAGAATGCGGCTTGCGACGGGTGAAATAATTATTTCTTCAAAAGCCGGAACAATGCGGCCCGACGCTGCTACAGCAGTTTCAAGAGGGCCATGTTCAACTGTGGCAAATGAAATATCTGAGGATTTGACTGACTTTCCGCCAACATAGCTAATGCCCCAGACAACACATATAATAATAGGAATAATCCAAGCCGCCCTGAGCAGCCATTGCTTTATGTGGCCGCGCCGAAGTTCGTTTTTGTCGATGATTTTATCCATGCCTGATAATTTGCGTAAATTTTATACTGCAAATTAAGCGGATATTTAATCCTGAGTCAAGCGTGGTTGAGAATCAGATATTTAAGTGGATGATTATTGTCCGAATCCGTACAGTAGACAAAATCAATGCACAAAAATCAGCGGAAACGGTAGGTGATATATGCGGTCGATTCTTCGGGAGCGTCGTTGTCGCTTCGGGTAAAATTGCGGCTGCGCACTTCGCGTTCACAGGCGGCGCGTACTTTCGGGTCGGTCGCTGCAGGCGCGTCTCCTCCCTGGAATGAAACTGACTTCACTTTGCCGTTGCGGTCAATCTTAACCATCATTTCGACACTGCCGGTAAGTGTGCTCGGCACGTCGTTATAGCGCGGCATAGCCCATCCGCCTCCTACACGACCTGTGCCACGTCCATTGACTGCCGATTCAGTACCTGTCGGACGACCGGCGTCACCGGGTGTTTTACCGACGTTGTCGGTGTTATTCTTTCCGGCGTTGCGGAATGCGTTCTGGGTCTGAGACGTAGCTTTGCGACGCGCTTCAGCCTCTTCCTGCTGTTTCTTGAGCTCTTCGGCTGATGGACCCTGAGGCTTTGGTTGCGGTTGTTTTTCGACTTTGACAGGAGATGGGGCGGTCTGAGTGACCGGTTCGGGAGCTTCGCCCGGGGTACCCTTGTCTACGACTTCCATACCGGTCTGAGGAGCGGCTTCGGCGAGATTGTCAGCCACAACATCGTTCTTGGCCGGCACGGGGTCAGCAATCTTTTTGGATTTTGGTTTGGGGAGGTCGATTATTTCAGCATATTCGTCGTCGATGACTATCTCGCTGTCGCGTTTAGGCGGCCATTTTTTATCGGCTCCTGACAGCGTAATGGAGTCGAGCATCATCCATGCAATAACGATCACCACCACCAAGGCGGTGGCTATGCCGGAATATATGCGTGATCGAGACATCATTTATTTATCTTGTGTTTATCTTGCAACTTGTGGTTGATTAGCGATGGGGCGAGTGGCAAGCACCATCTTCATTGAGTTTTCGGCACCGAGATTAAGCACCTCAACCACTTTGCCATAAGGCACCTCGACATCAGCGTAGACCGCTATGCCGCTTTCCGGATCCTGAGCTTTGATGACCTGAAGATAGTCGATAAGGTGTTCGCTTTCGACAGGCATCAATTCCGAATTGTCATAGCTGACATAGAAGTTTGACTCGGAGTCGATGAATACACGTGTCGTCGGCTTCGCCGGAGTCTGCTCCGCGCTTTCGGGCAGATTGATGTCAAGCGCTGTCGGAAAGACAAAAGTTGATGTTACCAGAAAGAAGACAAGCAGCAGGAAGATGACATCGGTCATCGATGCCATCGAGAATGTTGCCATCATGTCTTGTTGTCGTTTGAGAGCCATGACGCGATGTTATTGAGCGGGTTCGTTGAGGAGATCCATGAAGTCCATTGTACGAGCCTCCATGAGGTTCATTACTTTATTGATGCGTGCAACGAGATAGTTGTAGGCAAAAAGCGCAATGATGCCCACAACGAGGCCGGCAACTGTTGTGACAAGGGCTGTATAGATGCCGCCGGCGAAGTCGCCGATTGAGGCAGCGTTGCCTGATGAGGCAATGGCATAGAACGCCTGGACCATACCGATCACCGTGCCGAGGAAGCCGAGCATCGGAGCGCCTGCCGCCGTAGTCGCAAGCCAAGGCAGACCTTTGCTAAGAGCTGCGATTTCAAGGTTGCCTGTATTTTCAATTGCTACGAGGACATCATTCATCGGTCGGCCGATGCGGCTGATACCTTTTGCGATAAGTCTTGCATAAGGAGACGAAGTGTTTTTGCAGAGATTGAGCGCTGAATCAATCTCGCCTTCGTGGATATAATCTTTAATGCGCTTCATGAATGTGTCGTCTACGCGTGCGGCCAGGTAGGTTGCGATTGAGCGCTCGAAGAAAATATAGATGCTTATTATCGCAAGTATCGCAAGGGGAATCATTATCCATCCGCCTTCGACACACATTTCCCAAATCGATAGTTCCGGAGCAGGTTCGACCGGAGTGTTCATTATATCTGTAAGTGTGTTGACGCCGGTTTCAGTAGCGATTGCGTTTGTTGCGGCGGCTGCGGCCTGGATTGTGTCGCTGATTGCGGCCGGTATTTGAGCTAAAATTGACATTGGTGCGGAGTTATATTGGATGATGAATATACTTGGTTTATTTCAGAGCGTTTTTGTAGCGACGGATAGTTTCTGCAAGGCCGAGATAGAGGGCATCGCAGATTAAGGCGTGGCCTATGGACACTTCGTTGAGATATTGCACGTTGCGACGGAAGTATGCAAGATTGTTCAAATCGAGGTCGTGACCGGCATTCACGCCCAGACCAAGTTTATGGGCGGCCACACTCGCCGCTGCATAAGGTGCGACGGCCTTTGCCGGATCAGTAGGATACATATCGGCATAAGGTTTTGTGTATAGCTCGATACGGTCAGCTCCGGTCTTGGCTGCAGCTGCAATCATATCCGTGTCGGGATCAACAAAAATCGAAGTGCGTATACCGGCTTCCTTGAATGTGTCGACCACTCCGGTCAAAAATTCCATATTTTTGACCACGTCCCAACCGGCAGACGACGTCAATGCGTCAGGTGCGTCAGGAACGAGAGTCACTTGAGCCGGTTTTACCTTAAGCACAAGGTCAATAAATTCAGGCGAGGGATAGCCTTCAATATTAAATTCGGTTTTAATCAGCGGACGCAATTTGAACACGTCGGCACGGCGTATATGGCGCTCGTCAGGTCGGGGATGCACGGTGATGCCGTCAGCTCCGAATTTCTCGCAATCACAGGCCACATCTTCAACTGAGGGGCGGTTTTCGCCTCGGGCGTTGCGCAGAGTGGCAATCTTGTTTATGTTAACGCTTAAGTTCGTCATTTTTCTGTTTGGGCGGCTAACTCACTTATGAGTTGCCGTAAATTGGCAAAATAGAAAAAATATTCGTAAATTTGTATTTGCAAATGTTTCTGCAAATTTAGTCAGAAATAATAAAACAACGAAAGAATTAGTGTCAAAAGATATCAAAACATATCAAGTCGACGAGCTTTATCCGGCACACGAGGGGTCGAGCCATCTGTTGTTAGGCTGTCGCCGCAGCGACTACTCGGCTTCGCGGATAGCTCACGCGGTCGAAGACTGCGACGCGCATCTGCTGAATCTTAATCTGATGGATGATAAAGACCGGAATTATGATATGCTTGTCGACATCCGTGTCAATCGTGTTAGCGGAGAGGCTATAGCCCGTTCGCTTGCACGCTATGGTTACGAAGTATTAAATTTTACGCCCGGCGATTACCCTGACGATGACTCAACTCTCAAGCGTAGGGTCGACGAGCTTTTGCGTTATCTTAATGTGTGATAGTCATCAATGAAAATCGCAGTTTACGGCAGCCGTCGACAAGACGAGCATTTGAGTGAGATAGAGACTTTTATGAAGCGGCTCTCGGAGCTCGGCTTCGAAGTTGTGATGCATCCCAAGCTCTATAAGTATCTGAGGGCTGTCATGCTGCCTGCGCTTGGTGCGGTCAGACGTGTGACAGGTGAGGGTGATTTTACTGCAGACGCCGCAGTGAGTATCGGTGGCGACGGCACGTTTTTACGCACAGCTATGTGGCTCGAAGGCAAAAATATGCCTATTGTCGGTGTCAACACCGGCCATCTTGGTTATCTGACGGCTCTCGGAGTGGATCGTCTTCCTGAGGTGCCTGATATGTTGTTGGCAGGTAGCTTGGAGAGCGAGCGCCGCGGACTTATCGAGGTGGTAAGTCCAGAGTTGCCTACATGGCCTTATGCACTTAATGAAGTGACAGTTTCAAAAGATGATAGCGCATCCATGATTAATACCCGTGCAGAGCTTGACGGAAATCTTCTTGCTGAGTATCGGGCCGACGGGCTTATAATTGCTACTGCCACAGGAAGTACGGCCTATAATCTGTCAGTAGGCGGACCTATTATCCAACCGCAGACTCCGGTCTGGGTGATATCGCCGATTGCGGCACATGCGCTGACTATGAGGCCGCTCATTGTCAGTGACTGCTCGACGATGGTGCTTTGCCCTGATGCGCGTGCCGAACATTTCCGTCTGACCGTCGATGGTCGCTCGGTGTCACTGCCTGTGGGAACAGAGGTTACGCTGCGGCGCGCTCCTTTTGATGTGACAGTTCTTCATCTGCCGGGGGCAACCTTCAGTGAGACCTTACGCAACAAATTACATTGGGGAGTAGACTGATGTCTGAATACATATCCGGTAACGGAGAGTTTCGACACCCACGGTTGGGGGTTGTGAGGTTTGTCGTGCGTAGACAGGCCCGGAAGTTTGTAGCGCGATGGAAGGGGGGAATACTGCATCTCACATTGCCTCCATATACGGGTCTGTCGGATCTCGAACGGGCTCTTGACTCGATGATGCCACGGCTATTAGTGCGTAGACATGCAGACTCGTTATATGAGTTCGGTCGTGATATGAGATTTGAGCTGTTTTCGGTTAAAATTGTCGGAGTGGACAATTATAATGACAGGTGTACACTTCACCGCACGGATAAGGTTAATTATGAGATAAGGATTGATAAAACCGTTGACCTCGGGGCTCCTGAAGTAATAGAGGCTGTTGCACGGATGATGAAGAGTATTGCGCGATATATCGCTCAGGCAGTGTTGTTGCAGCGTGCGGCTGTAATTGCAGGTCGCCTCGGAGTAAGACCGGCAGAATGGCGCCTGACGTCGGGTCGCAAGACGTTGGGACGCTGCGATTCGCGTAGGGTGATTTCTTTGAGTGTGGTACTGGCGTTCCTCCCGGAAGAACTGCGCGACTATGTAGTCTGTCATGAATTGGCTCATCTGACAGAGATGAATCATTCGCCTAAATTTCATGCCCTTTGTGACAGATACTGTAACGGACGGGAGGCTGAACTCGAACGCAAGCTAAAGCAATTCCATATCCCCCTGCCTTAACCCTTAAATTATTTCAAGACTCCGCTTCGGGAGTGTCTTCGATGACTGTCTCCTCGTCTTCTTCGTCATAGGAGTCGTCGAGTTCGGACGGATGTTTAAGAAAATATTGCCGTAGCATTTCGGAAATGTCAAAATAGAAGCCTTCAGGATCATTGGCATTACGCTGTTTGACACTTATTACGTCATAGCTCGGTGCTTCGAAACGCTGACCGGTGGCAATAAATCCGGCGAGATTCAAGAAGTCATATTCGTGTTCGGGGTAGACGACTATTCTTGCTGTCTCGGGATCAGTGCCTAATCCTGATGATGCGATTACAAGTAAAATATGATTAAGCTTATATTGCCATATTTTAGCAAGATCATATTTCTTATTTTTCTCGTAGTTGTAAACACGGTGTACGAGCTGCTGGATATTGACCGGATTGTCTTCGATGGCTGCCACTGCATAGTCAAGCACCATCTGTCGTTCTGAACGCGATGGGTCGGCTTTCTGGTAAATCGGTTTCAGCACGTCAAGCTGCTTAGCCATGAATATCGGTCTATATGGGTCATAGTCTTCTTGAAAAAGCGTGCCGTAGTAGAAGTATTGAAACTGCTCTTCTGTCATGGTCGTGTCATTGGCCATGAAGCTTTTTAACAAGACGGGATAATAAACTACAGAGTCGGGGTCAGTCGAAGCTGCCTAAATGGCCGCAAGATCGGGTTTGC
>CAMWNL010000070.1 GCA_947175585.1 uncultured Bacteroidales bacterium
GAGGCATAGCAAGCGAGCCTGCGAGCTGATAGAACCAATCACCAGGGTTTTTGACAAACGAACCGAGAAGATTGGTGAAGCCTCCGTTGGCAGTGATTGAGAGACCGGGGTAGAACGCCGCGCGGGCTGAGTTGGTAGCATAGTAAGCTACGGCAAGAGCCTGTTCGGCAGCTTCAACGTCAGGACGGCTTGCGAGTTCGGCCATCGGGATAGCATCACGCACGATTGTCGGCTTGGTGAAGTCGAGAGTTGTTGTGATATTCCAGTTCTGAGGCATCTCGTTAAGGAGAAGTGACATTGTGTTGTTGAGCTGGTCGAGCTGAACTTCAAGATCAGTGATTGAAGCGCAGATGCTGTAATACTGAGCTGTTGACTGCACAACGGCTGCCTCAGTCACACGGCCGGCAAGCTTAAGATTTTTCATAACCTCGACACTTTCGCCCCAGCTTTTCGCAGTGTTGCGCGAGAGTTCAAGCTGACTGTTGACCGCTGCTATAGCATAATATGTGTAAGCGACGGCAGAGATAATCTGCGAACGGGTTGCCTGAGCGTATGATTCGCTCATGCGGTAAGCCGCTTCAGCGTTGCGCTTGCGGTTAAGGATTTTGCCGAAAACATCGACTTCCCAGCTGACCTGTGCCGGCAACTGATAAGTCCAGTTGATATCGCTACCGGCATAAGAAGCGCCGGCACCGTTAGGTGCGAGAGCAACTGAGGGCAGATAGCTCAGTCGCGCGCCCTGCATCTGAGCATGTGCGATATTGACGTTGAGACGGGCGTTGTTGAGATCCTTGTTATTGTTAAGAGCGCGGTTGATGAAGTCAGCCAATAAGGGATCAGTGAAAACATCTTCCCAAATTAGATTACCGAAAGCATTGGGTTCGGGATTCGAGTTACGAGCCTCGACGTAGGCGCGAGTGAGCGCCGACGTCTGAGGGGTTTCGTATTTTTTATATATGTGGCAGCTTGACAGCATAACGGCGGCGCCGGCAGCCAGAGCTACACAAGAAATCTGTTTGATAAACATCGTTTATAGTTTATTTTGTGTACTGTTCGATTTCGTTCTCAATTGTTCCTCCGGCTTCTTCATTTTTCCACTGGATGGGCTTGATCTTTTCCTGGATAATTTCAAATACACAGAAAAGAGCAGGCACGAAGAAGATCTGGAGAATCATACCGATAAGCATACCGCCTACCGAGCCTGTGCCGAGTGCGCGGTTACCGTTTGCACCCACACCGCTTGCGAGCATCATCGGGAGAAGACCGATAACCATCGCGAGTGAAGTCATAAGGATAGGACGCAGACGGTCAGAAGCGCCAGCAATAGCAGCATTGAGGATGCTCATGCCCGATTTACGACGGTCAAGAGCGAACTCAATAATAAGGATGGCGTTCTTAGCAAGAAGACCTATAAGCATGATGAGCGCAATCTGGAGGTAGATGTTGTTTGAGATACTGAAGATATCAGCGAAGATAAATGCGCCCATAAGACCGAACGGTATCGAAAGGATAACCGCCCACGGCAGAAGGTAACTTTCATACTGAGCTGAAAGCAACAGATAGACGAAGAGCAAGCAGAGACCGAATATGACAGCAGTCGAGTTGCCGGATGACGAACCGGCCTCTTCACGGGTCATACCTGCGTATTCATAGCCGTAACCCTGAGGTAGAGTCTGTGAGGCTACACGCTCGATAGCTGCGATAGCGTCACCTGATGAGTAACCGGGTGCCGGGCTACCAGACACAGAGATAGAATTAAACAGGTTGAATCGGTTGAGAAGGTCAGGACCGTAAATGCGAGTAAGGGTCATGAAGTTTTCAATCGGAGCCATCTCCGAGCCGTTGCGCACTTTGATAGACTTGAGAGTCTCAGGGCTTACGCGGCTTTCGGGGTTAGCTTGCATCATTACACGGTAGATCTTACCGAAACGGTTGAAGTTAGAGACATACATACTACCATAGTATCCCTGCAGTGTTGACAGAATTGTCGAGGGACTGATACCTGCCTGCTTACACTTGGCAGCGTCAATGTCGATGAGATACTGAGGGAAGGTCGGATTGAATGTCGTATATGCCATCTGGATTTCAGGCTGCTGGTTGAGCTGACCGAGGAAAGCCTGTACAACTCCGAAGAATTGATTGATATCGCCGCCGGTCTTGTCCTGCATCTTGAGTTCGAAACCGTTGGTGACAGAGTAACCCGAAATCATAGGCGGAGCAAAGAATACGACACGGCCGTCTTTAATATTAGCCGTTTTCGCATATAATTGCTTGATAATGTCGTTGACCCCTTCACCTTTACCGCGTTCGTCCCAGTTTTTGAGCTTGATAAGGAGTGTACCGTAAGTCGCACCCTGACCTGCAAGGAATGAATAACCGTTGATGGTCTGGCAGAGATATACGGCAGGTATGCTCATCACGATATTTTCCAATTCGTTAAGAACCTCAGTCGTACGTTCCTGAGATGTACCGGCAGGCATATCGACCATACCGAACATGAAGCCGGTGTCTTCATCGGGCACCATCGCGCTCGGAGTACGCGCCATAAGCCATACGAGTACTGCAATTGAAATCGCTACTGATCCGAGGGCTATGACTTTATGACGACTGCACCATGATACAATTTTACGGTATTTGCTGAGAAGCGAGCTATAGCCTTTTTCAAATGCATTGTGGAATCTCTTGCTGAACAGACCGAGAATCGCAAGTATAGCGACAACAATAGCAACGCAACTCTCCATCACATTTTCAAATGCAAACCAATCTGCAATCATAAAGAAGATTGTAGCGGCGAGCAACACTATTGTGATAAGCGGATGGAAGTTGAACCCGAAAGAGCGTTTAACCTTTTGAGTCATTACTTCGGCTGCGGCTCCATAAGCTTTACTCATGCGTTCACCGAGTTTCTCATTTGAATTATGAGGCTTGAGGAATACCGCACAAAGAGCCGGAGATAGAGTCAACGCGTTGATAGCCGAGAAACCGATAGCGATAGCCATGGTAAGACCGAACTGCTGGTAGAAGATACCTGCTGTGCCGGGCATAAATGACACCGGAATAAACACGAGCATCATTACAAGGGTAATTGAAATAAGGGCGCCGGCGATCTCGTTCATTGCGTCGATTGATGCGCGGCGGGCTGATGTATAGCCTTGGTCAAGTTTGGCGTGGACAGCCTCGACAACCACAATCGCGTCATCGACCACAATCGCAATCGCAAGGACGAGAGCTGACAAAGTAATAAGATTGATTGAGAAACCAATCACATTCAACATAAAGAATGTACCGATCAAGGCTACAGGGATTGCGATAGCCGGGATAATGGTTGATCGGAAGTCAGCAAGGAAGATATATACAACGAGGAACACGAGCACGAACGCCTCGATAAGTGTGCGGATCACATTATGGATCGACGCGTAGAGGAATTCGTTGTTGTTCATCGGGATTTCAAAGGTCAGGCCGCTGGGGAGGTCGCGTTTCATCTTATCGACTTCAGCAAGCACATCATTGATAATCTGAGTTGCGTTAGAGCCTGCGGTCTGGAAGACCATCGCCATGGTCGAGGGATTACCGTTAGCCTTGTTGTGGAAGCCGTAGGTCACACGGCCGAGTTCGATTTCGGCTACATCTTTAAGATAGAGCACTTCGCCATTGTCTGTCGCGCGAACCACGATATCACCGAACTGCTCCGGAGTGGTCAGACGGCCGCGATAACGCATGGTGTACTGGAACGACTGGTTGCCCTGTTCGCCAAATGCACCGGGTGCAGCCTCAACGTTTTGTTCGGCGAGAGCCGCTGCAACATCACTCGGCATAAGCTTGTACTGAGCCATCACTTCAGGCTTCAGCCATACACGCATAGAGTAGTCTGCACCGAACGACATCACGTCACCCACACCCGAGATACGCTGAAGCACGGGGATGACGTTAATCTTCATGTAGTTGTCAAGGAACTCTTCGTTGTATGTGCCTGATGTGTCAACAAGCGCTACGCCGACAAGCATTGAGGTCTGGCGTTTTTGAGTCTGAACGCCGACCTGATTAACTTCTGACGGAAGAAGGTTTGCTGCTTTAGCCACACGGTTCTGTACGTCGACGGCGGCCATATCAGGGTTAAAACCTTGTTTGAAAATTACCTGTATAGTGGCTGAGCCGGTGTTGGTTGCTGTAGAAGTGATATACTGCATGCCTTCGGCGCCGTTGATTGACTCTTCAAGAGGAGCAATCACGGAGTTGAGCACAGCCTGAGCATTTGCACCATTATAGGTGGTCGAAACCTGAATGGTAGGAGGTGCGATATCCGGATACTGGGTGATAGGCAGCGATGCAAGGCCGATCAGACCTAACAGCACGATAAAAATCGAGATTACCGTCGATAGTACCGGTCTGTTAATGAATGTATCAAGTTTCATTATTAATTTATTTTAAGTTGTAATTGTGATGTGATGTGTTATTGTTGTTGCTGAGCTTGATCAGCTTTAGCTGCAGCGTCAACGGGATTAACGGGCATATTGCCGCGCACACTTGTGCCGATGCCTTCGACAACGATGCGGTCACCGGGATTAAGACCGGAGGTTACTATATATTGCTTGCCATCGTTAACCGGAAGAACCTGAATAGGAGTCGGAACGGTGAAATTTGAATCGTTAAGAGTGTAGACATATTTCAGGTCCTGGATTTCGAAAGTAGCCTTCTGGGGGATGGCGATAGCATCGTGGGCCATTACGGGGATTGACACCTGGCCGGTGTTACCGCTACGCAGCATGCCTGAAGGATTATCGAAAAGCGCACGCACGCTTGCAGAACCGGTAGTGTTGTCGATCACGCCTGAAACAGTGGCAACCTTGCCTTCGTAAGGATAGGTTGAGCCATCGGCGAGAGTCAGTTTTACGGCAGGCATTGCTGCGATAGCCTCAGTGAGAGACTTGGTGCCGCCGTCAGTAAGCTCAAGGATATCTTTCTCGTTGAGTGAGAAGTATGCGTAGATATCAGAGTTGTCGCTGACTGTTGTGAGCGGCTGCATCGAAGATGGCGAAGCGAGTGAGCCTTCTCGATTGGGAATAGTGCCGACGACGCCGTCGCTGGGAGCGGTAACCGTAGTATATGCGAGATTTTTGCGGGCTGTAGTGAGCGCAGCCTGAGCCTGAGAGAGCTGAGCCTTTGCCTGTTCGAGCTGGTTGGCCGCCATCTGCCACTCATATTCACTGATAATATTTTTGTCGAGAAGTTTGCGCTTGTTGGCTTCGGTGAGCTGTGCGGTCGATACAGCAGTCTTTGCTGCATTAACAGCGGCTTCTGCCTGATCGACGGCTGCCTGGAACTGAACCTGATCAAGAGTGAAGAGCACTTGACCTTTGCGCACATGCTGACCTTCATCTACATGAACCTTGGTGATAAATCCGGTCACCTGGGGGCGGATGTCAATATCGGTTTTACCTTTGATTGTTGCAGGATAAGTGTTGTGAAGTTCTGAATCAGATGTTTGAACTGTCATAACTGCAAGCGATGGCACCATGGCCTGCTGTTGCTGCTGTTGTCCGCCGCACGAAGAAAGAGACATAGCGGCAATTGCCAATGAAAGGCAAGTGAGATTGGACGCTTTAATTTTCATGTGAATTGAAAAAATGTGATTGTTATAGCTATTGATTTTATTTATTTGCCTAATATATCGGTGCAAAGGTAGGCAAAAATAGCCACTAATCAGTAGTATAAAACGACAATAATTTGGTCTAAATAGGAAGTTGACGTTAAAAAAATGCTAAAAAACATATTTTTAACGTTTAAAACATGTAGGATATGCAAAAAAATCAAGCGCAACTCCATAGCGGAGTAGCGCTTGACAATATAAAGGAAAAAACGGTAAATTATTTCTTGTTAGAGTACTCGTTATAGTATTCTTCGAGTATGGCCCTGACTTCTCGACCGATTGTCACATAATCGTCTCTGTTGAGGTTGGCTTCTGAAGTTCGGATACTCCAGTCAGGACCGGCAAAGCCTGAACCGTTGAGGACAACGATGCCTTTTTCTGCGGCCAGACGCAAGGTGACGTCAAGCGGCTCATGTGTCTTGCGAAGCCAATTTGCAAAATCTTCACCGTAGATTTTCTTAGCCCACACCATCATGTCGATTTCGCTGTAGTAGCCGACTCTCAACGGGTCAGGGAGGACGGTGAAGCCGGTGTTGTCCCACAAGGCTTTCAGTCTGTCATGAATCATGGCCTGCATTTTGCGTTTATATACATCGTCAGTGTCAATGAGACATTTAAGAGCAAAAAGGCTCATCATAATCTGTTGGGGTGTCGAGAGACCGGCTGTGTGGTTAAGAGCCACGTTGCGGCTGTCGGCTACCATGCGGTCGATGAATTTCAGTTTGTCGACATCAAGCGTGAGCGTGCCATATCTGCGAGCGAGCTGTTTGCGTTTACTTTCCGGCAGACCGGCGATAATATGATCCATGATGTTGTCTTTGGCTGTAGCGACTACAGCAAGACGCCAGCCTGTAGCTCCGAAGTATTTTGAGAATGAGTATACACAAATAGTGTTGTAGGGCAACTCATACATCAGAGATCTGAAGTTTGTGGCAAATGTCGCGTACACGTCATCCGTGACGACTATGAGGTTGGGGTTGTCTTTCTTGACAATATCGACAAAGCGTTTGAGGTTGTCGTCAGAGAGACGATATGATGGAGGGTTTGATGGATTAATCAGGCAGACAAGTTTGATTGACGGATCGCGAAGTTTGTCGAGTTCTTCGTCAGAATATTGCCAGTCATGATATCCATCTTCATCGACAGGATTGGCGCTGACGGTCACGACGTCGAAGCCGAATCTGTCAAGTTCGGGAATTTCGAGATATGGAGTGAACAGAGGTGCCATCAAAGCGATTTTATCACCTTTCTCCACGATGTGGTTTGCCTGAAGAGAATCAAAGATGTAGCACATTGCTGTCACGACGTCGAAGCCGAATCTGTCAAGTTCGGGAATTTCGAGATATGGAGTGAACAGAGGTGCCATCAAAGCGATTTTATCACCTTTCTCCACGATGTGGTTTGCCTGAAGAGAATCAAAGATGTAGCACATTGCTGCTGTGCCGCCCTCAGTGGCAAACAAATCATATTCGGCTCCGTCACCCGGGGCGCGGTTGCCCATTTCCTGAGCGAGATATGCCTGAGATATCTGTTCGGTGTATTTTAAGATTCGGGGAGGAGTAGGGTAGTGATCACCTATGATACCGTCGACCCATTCGAGCACGAGCTCATTGCGGTCGGCTTTAAGATGATCAGTCATATATTTATATGATGCTGCCAATAATTTTGCAGCCTCGGATTCGGCATGGTTTGAGATGAATGTTTCAAATCTGTCAGCGATGCCTTCTTCTGACGGGCAACCGGCTATGCCGGGAGTGTCCTGATACACTCTCTTGCACTCTTCCATAGCGAAATTGCCGAGCATGAAAAACGCGTCTCTGGCGTCGTATGAAATCCAGTTGGGGTTGCCGCGTCCGGCGTTAAGAAATG
>CAMWNL010000071.1 GCA_947175585.1 uncultured Bacteroidales bacterium
GGTGAGACCGACTATTGGGTGACCGCTATACCCTGGGATTATATTGAGAAGTCATACTCCCGGCAAAACCGACGCATAGTTGGTCATCGTCTAAATCTCTCGTCTGAGCAAAAACAACGCTTGATTGACTTACTTAAAATCAATCTTCAACCTGAAAACCGCACCTATCGCTATAATTATGTCAAAGATAATTGCGCGACTCGTCCTTTAAGCATGGTTGAGGCGGCGTTGGGCGATTCTATTATTCTTGGTCAGCCCGTTGCACCACTTGATACCGAACAGAGTTTCAGATCAGTAATGCGTCATTACCACCGCAACTATCCGTGGTATCAATTTGGCATTGATCTCGCTCTTGGCAGTGGCATTGACTACACTATTTCAAACAGAGAGAAATCGTTTGCACCGGCGTTACTCGATTATCAGATGACCGACGCAACCGCTGCCGGCCGCAAAATTTTTGATTCCACCTATGTTATCAATGACGTCATGCCGGATTCAGCCATTATGTCCCCCACCCCGTGGTATGCTACCCCCATGTCGGTATCTCTCATAACTCTGTTGATCGTTATCATTATTACGATTAAAGATATTCGGAGCAAGAAGGTCAGTCGATGGCTTGATGCAATACTATTTGGTATATTTGGTTTGGCCGGATGTATAATCAGCTTTTTAGTATTCATATCCGTCCACGAAGCCACCTCTCCCAATCTTTTATTACTGTGGCTTAATCCTTTTTGCCTAATTCCTACAATTTTTATATGGATAAATCGTTGCAAACTGATCATTTTCTCATATCAAATTGTTAACTTTGTGGCTCTGATAGTTCTTATCGCACTTTCGATAAGCGGTGTTCAGGTTCTCAACCCGGCTTTCTTTCCGCTGATTATAGCCGATGCGATCAGAGCTTTCAACTATATTTATTTGAATACTAAAACTATAAAATGTCGCGAATAAACTCGTCTATTTCATCACGTTTGGTCGTTGTGCTATTAGCTTCGATGGTCGGCATGACTTTGCCTGCTGTCGAAAACCAGACTCGTCCGCGCCTCGTATTAGGCATAGTCGTTGACGGTCTTCAGGCTGATTATATCAACAATTTGCGTGATTATTTTTCTGACGGAGGATTCAAACGCTTGATGCGCGACGGTGTGGTTATCGCTAATGCGGACTATGGCACATCGGTTGACCCTGTTGCGGCCACAGCCATGATAATGACCGGAGCATCTCCGGCGGTCAACGGCGTCAGCGGACAGTTCATATACGATATAACTGGTGACCGCCTTGAGCCGACTCTTTTTGACCCGAATTCGATAGGTAACTTTACTACTGACACCTATTCGCCACAAAAACTACTTGTCAGCACCCTTGCTGATGAAGTCCGCATTGCCGGGGGTGGCGTGACCGATGTCTATGCTCTCTCGCCTGATGTTCAGCAGGCATTAATACTGGGCGGACATGCCGGTAATAGCGCATTCTGGATTGATGACTCAAACGGTAATTGGGCTACCACAACTTTCTACCGTGATGTACCTCCTGTCATCGGAGGTCGCAACCGACTGATTCCACTCCAGTCTCGTCTTGACACTATGTCATGGACGCCGCTTCTACCTGTTGTAGACTACCCCATCGTCCCCGACCACCTTAAGCGTTATCCTTTTAAATATACATACCCTCATGCCAAAGCCGAGCGGTATGCAATGTTTAAAAATTCTGCACCTGTTAACACTGAAGTCACTACGCTCGCAACCGAATTTATCAACACTCTCGGTCTCGGCAAGCACGACGGTGTCGACATGCTTAACGTCACATACACTCTACAACCGTTTGAATTTGCCAAAAACACTGACAACCGTCTCGAACTTATTGACAGTTATCTCAGACTCGACCGAAATCTCGAACAGCTCTTCAATACCGCTGACAGAGCGACCGGAGGTAACTCTGTAATCTTTCTTGTAGCTACACCCCCGTCGTCGACCGTCCGTCGCGACGATGAGAAATGGAATATCCCTTACGGCGAATTTTCTACCCGAAAGGCCGGTTCGCTCCTCAACATGTACTTGATGGCGGTTTATGGCACCGGAGAATGGGTGACCGGCTATTTTAATGGCCACTTCTATCTTAACAACCGGCTCATTAAAGACATGAATCTTGACCCGAAAGTCGTGCGGGCCGATGCAGCGGCTTTTGTGGCGCGAATGAGTGGAGTTAAGGATGTCTTTACTATTGACCAGATATTCTCGGGCGACGCCGGTGATAATGCCGCCGCCCTCAAGCGTAACACTCATATCCCCACAGCCGGCGACATCTATGTCAACGTCATCCCGGGTTGGGAAATTGTCAATGATTTTTCTAACGATAAATCTATTTCAAAACATAACCGCGTTGAACGCATCACTTCGACAACAGCGCCGGCATTTATCCTTGCGCCAAACGTCAATCCTCAACGCCTCGACAAGCCGGTCGACGTGCGCATCATTGCGCCCACGGTTGCCCGGTTGCTTCGCATCCGTTCGCCCAACGCTGCGGCGATTCCGGCATTACAACTCGATTAATGCCGCGAGCCGTTATATAATATCCTATAATGGCTGCCATTCTACCTTATTTCATCCATTAATTATAAAAATCTCACATCAATATACTCATGTCATTCGTACAAGTATTAAGCAAAATTTTCGGCAATAAGTCGCAGCGTGACCTCAAAGCCATCAAACCCATTGTTGATAAGATCAAGGCCATTGGCCCGACTCTTGAAAACCTCTCTAACGACGAACTACGCGGTCGCATCGATGCTGTCCGCGCCGATCTCGCGGCTGCTACCCAGGCAGACACCACAGAGATCGCGTCTCTTCGCGAAACAGTAGAAAACCTACCGTTCGAAGAGCGTCAGCCGATTTGGGATAAAATCGACAAACTCGAAAAAAATATTCTCGATACCCTCGAAGATAAACTCAACGAACACCTTCCCGAAGTGTTTGCCGTTGTTCGCGAAACAGCCTCACGCTTCTCTCGCAATGAGACTATCGAAGTAACTGCGACTGACCTCGATCGTGAACTCGCAGGTCAGGGACGTGACTTTGTCTCCATCGAAGGTGATAAAGCAATCTGGAAGAACCACTGGCTCGCCGGCGGTAATGAATTGAAATGGGATATGGTCCACTACGATGTTCAGCTCATCGGTGGTATCGTGCTCCATCAAGGTAAAATCGCAGAAATGGCGACCGGTGAAGGTAAGACTCTCGTGGCTACCCTCCCCGTGTTCCTCCGTTCGCTTTCTCGACGCGGCGTCCATGTCGTAACCGTCAACGACTATCTCTCTAAGCGTGACTCCGAGTGGATGGGACCGCTGTATATGTTCCACGGTTCTACTGTCGACTGTATTGACAAGCACGAACCCAACACCCCCCAGCGCCGTGCGGCCTACGAATGTGATATTACATTCGGTACCAACAACGAATTTGGTTTCGACTACCTTCGCGACAACATGGCGATGACTCCGGGTGATCTCGTTCAGCGCAAACACTATTATGCAATCGTCGATGAGGTCGACTCCGTCCTTATCGATGACGCGCGTACTCCTCTTATCATTTCCGGACCCGTGCCCAAAGGCGACGATCAGTATTTCGATGAATACAAATCCAACGTCCAGAAAGTCGTGGAAGCTCAGCGCCGACTCGTCACTAAAATTCTGACCGAAGCTAAATCAAAACTCGCTTCTGACGATAAAGAAGTCAAGAAAGAGGGCGCACTCCTGCTTTTCCGTGCTTACAAAGGCTTGCCTAAAAACGGCGCACTCATCAAATTCCTCAGCCAGGAAGGCATGAAGAACATTCTTCTTGAAACCGAAGCTCATTACCTTCAGGACAACGGACGCGAAATGCCTATTGTTACCGATCCTTTGTATTTCGTTATTGATGAAAAGAACCGCAGTGTTGATCTTACAGACAAAGGTATTGACGAACTTACAGGCAAAACCAACGACCCCCAGTTCTTCGTTCTCCCCGACATCGCATCTCAGCTTTCTGAAGTCGAGACTATCGCCGACCCCAACGAGCGCCAGTTGCGTAACGACGAACTTATGCAAAATTACGCAGTCAAGGCCGAGCGAGTCCACACCGTCAGCCAGCTGCTTAAAGCCTATACTCTCTTTGAAAAAGACGTTGAGTATGTCATCGACGAAAACAAGATTAAGATTGTCGACGAGCAGACCGGCCGTATCATGGAGGGTCGACGCTACAGCGACGGTCTTCATCAGGCAATCGAGGCTAAGGAAGGTGTGAAGGTTGAAGCCGCAACCCAAACTTTTGCGACTATCACTCTCCAGAACTATTTCCGTATGTACCATAAACTCGCAGGTATGACCGGTACGGCCGAAACAGAGGCCGGCGAGCTTTGGGACATCTATAAACTCGACGTTGTCACTATCCCGACCAACAAACCTGTGGCACGTATCGACATGAACGACCGTGTCTACAAGACCAAGAAAGAAAAATATGCGGCAGTAATCGAAGAAATCGTCAAGCTTCGCGACGCAGGCCGCCCTGTGCTTGTCGGCACAACTTCTGTCGAAATATCAGAATTGCTCAAACGTATGCTTGACATGCGCAAGATCGATTCTCAGGTTCTCAACGCCAAGCTCCACCAGAAAGAGGCACAGGTCGTTGCGCTCGCCGGCCAGAAAGGCATGGTCACTATCGCGACCAACATGGCCGGTCGTGGTACCGACATCAAGCTCTCACCCGAAGTGAAAGCCGCCGGCGGTCTCGCCATCATCGGCACAGAGCGCCACGAGTCTCGCCGCGTTGACCGTCAGCTCCGTGGTCGTTCAGGCCGTCAGGGTGACCCGGGTTCTTCAATATTCTTCGTTTCATTCGAAGACCAGTTGATGCGACTTTTTGCTACTGACAGCGTGATGAAGTGGCTCGACCGTTTCGGTCTTGAAGAAGGAGAACCCATCGAACACAAGATGGTAACCAACGCGATCGAAAAGGCTCAGAAACGCGTCGAGGAAAACAACTTCGGCATCCGTAAGCGTCTGCTCGAATATGATGACGTGATGAACAAGCAGCGTACTTATATATATAACCGCCGCCATCATGCCCTCCTCGGCGAACGCATCGGCATCGATATCGCCAACATGCTTTATGACTGTGTTGAAAACATAGTGATGACTTATGACCAGCCGCAAGATTATGCAGACTTCTGCCTCGATCTCTTCAAGGTGCTCAGCATCGAGTCTCCGCTGACTGAAGAGGAGTTCCGTAGCCTCGACAAAGAGGAGCGCGTCGAGCGTGTCCGCGAGGTCGCTATGGAAGCATTGAACCGTCGTAACGAGCATATACGCGAGGTTGCCCTCCCGGTTATCACTCAACTTGTTCAGACTTCAGACTATAAGGGTCGCATCATCGTGCCTATCACTGACGGTAAACGTGTGTTCAATCTCCGCGTCGATCTTCAGGAAGCCTATGCTACCGAGTGCCGCTCTATCATCAAGGAATGGCAGAAGGCATTGCTGCTCGTAACTATCGACGAACTCTGGAAAGAGCATCTCCGCGAACTCGACCAGTTGCGTCAGTCTGTACAGAACGCAAGTTACGAACAGAAAGATCCTCTCGTAATCTACAAGGTCGAGTCATTCCACCTCTTCGAGGGTATGCTCAACCAGCTTAATATTAAGACAATGTCTGCGCTCATGCGTGCACAGATTCCTGTGAGAGTTCCGCGCGAAACACCTCCGGCTCCGGCTACAAATAATAATGATGGAGAGGAGGGCTCTCAGCAGCCTCAGCAACCGGCCGAGCAACAGCGTCCGCAGCCCGAAGTGAGGGAGGCCGGTCCCGAGATGCCTCGCAATCCTAACGCCAACTATCGCACTTCACGCCCAGGACTTCCGGGCGAGGATGCTCAGCGTCAGGCTGCGTCAGCGCATCAAGGCGAAGCTCAGCGCCCCATGCCTGCTAATGCCGGTCCTAAAATCGGACGCAATGACCCCTGCCCTTGCGGTTCCGGTAAGAAATACAAAAACTGCCACGGCCGCAACGCCTGACAGCAGCAATCGTTAAAACTTTAATACGTTTCGGGAGACTATGTTGATAACATAGTCTCCCGTTTTATGTATAGTGCGGATAGATAATACTGTCGTGCTATGCTATTATACAGATAATCAACAAATAAGCAGTTATTAATATAGTTATCAATAATGTTGAAAAAATGTTGATAACTATGTTGATAACTTTTTAATGAAATATTTTGAAATATGAAAAACCGATAATATCTTTGCAACAAAGTAATATCAAAATAATATCATCATGAAAAAGGAAGTAAATAATGAATTCCCTTACGAGGGTCGGATCATGAGTGGATTCGGGATGCTGGCGCTCATTTTTGTTCTTATCCCTGCGATTATCGTGACTCTGTTTATCGTGTTGCCTTATGGTTTATATTGGGTCGCCGGTATCAGCGCCGCTGTGGCTTTCATCGGCATGATTATTCTGTCGTGCGGTCTGTTTGTACAGCAGCCCAATCAGGCACGAGTGATGATATTCTTCGGCGAGTATCGCGGATCGTTCAAACACACCGGCTATTTCTGGGTCAATCCGTTTATGACCAAGAAAAAAGTTTCGCTGCGAATCCGCAATATGGACATACCTCCGATCAAAGTAAACGACAAAGTGGGTAATCCGGTGATGATCGGCATGGTGCTCGTATGGAAAGTACGCGACACCTATCGTGCAATTTTCGACGTTGATGCCGGAGACACACAGAGTATCACCGTCGGCAGCCAGTCCGTGACAGCAAGCTCAGCGGCTGCCGGTGTGGCAAAGGCTCTCGACGCTTTTGTCGGTATACAGAGTGATGCAGCTCTTCGCGAAGTAACAGGCCGATATGCCTACGACGAAGAGAATGGCAAAGCAAATGAAATCACTCTCCGCAGCGACGGCCACGAAGTTAACGAACAGCTTGAAACCAAGCTCAACGAACGCCTTTCCATGGCCGGGATTGAAGTCGTGGAGGCGCGCATCAACTACCTCGCCTACGCCCCCGAAATTGCAGCCGTTATGCTCCGCCGCCAACAGGCATCAGCCATCATCTCAGCTCGTGAAAAGATAGTCGAGGGCGCCGTATCAATGGTCAAGATGGCTCTCGATCAGCTTAAAGAAGAAAACGTTGTCGAGCTTGATGAAGAGCGTAAGGCCGCGATGGTCAGCAACCTGTTAGTGGTGCTCTGTGGTGACGAACCGGCGCAGCCCGTACTCAACACCGGCACCCTCTATCAATAAAAAAGCAGTCACGGCAGATGGCAAAACAGCAAAGTAAGGGATTCCTGCTGCGACTCGACCCTGCAACGATGGAACTCGTGGAGCGTTGGGCCGCGCAGGAATTTCGATCCGTCAACGGCCAGATCCAATGGATAATCGCCGACTCCCTCCGCCGCCACGCCCACAAACCGCCATCCCCACAACACCCCGAAGAAAACAGCCC
>CAMWNL010000072.1 GCA_947175585.1 uncultured Bacteroidales bacterium
CCGCGACCCCCTGCGTGACAGGCAGGTATTCTAACCAGCTGAACTACCACACCAATTTTTGAGTTACTCCTAACTCGGTGGGAGAGGCATCAGCATCGTTGCTTTTGCGAGTGCAAAGTTAAGGCGCTTTTTGCAATCTTGCAAATATTTTCACGAAAAAAATATTGAAAAATTTAGGCTGTTATCGCTTATTATGGCGTAAATCGCGGTTGATAAGCATTTTAGCGACAGAAAAAATAATTCGAACTAAAGGTTGATAAGCAATTGTCCTCAAAAAATACCTACTTTTAGGTATTGTTGCCGCGACAGAATGGCTGTAATTTTGCACCAGATAATTATACGGAATTGTTTTGAAGTCATAGCGCCCCGTTTTCGATAAAAAAACGGGGCGCTTAATGTACTCCGGAGGAGAATCGAACTCCTATCTAAAGTTTAGGAAACTTCTATTCTATCCGTTGAACTACCGGAGCGGATAATTTATGTTTGACTGCTGCAAAGGTAATAGATAAATTCCAATCGGGCAAATTTTGATATTCGACCTTATTTAATTAATTTTGCAAGAAATCGCTATAACAGAAAATTCACCATGAATAAATATGATTTTGACACGGTCATTGACCGCCGGGGCACATCGGCCATAAAATATGAATGGCTTGATGGCGTGTTCGGCCGCCATGATGTGTCGCCACTCTGGATTGCCGACCTTGATTTCGCGGTGTGTCCCGATATAGTCAACGGTCTTCGCCGCCGCCTCGATCATCCGATTTTGGGTTATTATGCCTGTCCCGACAGTTATTGGGAGGCAGTGAGCCAATGGCTCTCACGCCGTCACGCTATGTCGGTAAAGCGCGAAGACATGACGTTTATCCCCGGTGTGGTCAGGGGTATAGCTTATTGTGTCAATTTCCTTACCGGGCGCGGTGACAAGGTGTTGATTCAGCCGCCGGTCTATTATCCGTTCAGACTTGTTATCGAGGGCAACGGTCGACAGGTAGTGGAAAATCCATTGCTGTTTGACGGCAAAAGCTATACGATGAATCTTGAGGAACTTGCCAGGATAGTGGAAACCGAGCGCCCTAAGATGATGATACTCTGTAATCCTCACAACCCTATCGGCATCCAGTGGGATCGCGAGACGCTCGCAAAGGTTGCTGAAATATGCCGTCGAGGTGGAGTTACTGTTGTAAGTGATGAAATCCACGGCGATCTTATGCTTTATGGTCGGCGTCATATACCGTTTGTGGAGGCTTCGGAAGATGCACGGGAAATCGGCATAATGCTCGGTGCTCCGTCAAAGACATTCAATATCCCAGGACTTGTGAGTTCATGGATGATTATCAAGAATCCTGAATTGCGCCGGGACTTCTATCAATGGCTTGAGGTCAACGAATTCTCAGCACCGATGATGATATCGGTTGTCGGAGCCGAGGAGGCCTATCGCCACGGTGAGCGTTGGCTCAACGAAATGTTGAACTATGTAGAGGCTAATCTTGAGTTTGTCGATGAATATGTCTCTAAAAATATACCGGGTGTAAGAATCATCAGGCCTGACGCATCGTTCCTTATCTGGGTAGATTTCCGCGGTCTCGGGCTGTGTCAGGAGGATCTGATGGATATGTTGCTCGACAAGGCCAGAATAGCGCTCAACGACGGAACTATGTTCGGAGCTCAGGGCAAAGGTTTCGCCCGTCTTAATATCGGTTGTCCGCGTGCGGTGCTCGCTGAGGCGCTCGATCATCTTAAACTGGCTGTAGCTGCAGTCTGTGACTGCACAGCCAATTCTTAACTTATCGAATAAATAATGGACTATAGAATATTTCCGCCCGAAGAAATACTCGAAACGACGGTCACACTGCCGCTTAGCAAAAGTGTGAGTGCCAGAGCGCTCATTTTGGCTGCTCTCGGGGCGGGTAATCCGGCCGAGGTGGCGGATTGCGAAGACACTGAAGCCTTGGAATCAGCGCTTGCAAGCGACGCTGAGGAGATAAATGTCGGCGCGGCCGGCACGGCAATGCGCTTCCTGACGGCCTATTACGCTGCGACACCCGGCAGGGATGCGGTAATCGACGGCAGTGAACGCATGAGAGAGAGACCTGTCGGACCGCTCGTTGACACTTTGCGCAAACTTGGTGCGAAGATTGAATATACCGGACGTGAGGGATTCCCTCCGTTAAAGATCGAGGGTCGCAGGCTGACGGGTGGTGAAATAGAGATTGACTCTACGCTTAGTTCTCAATTTGTGTCGGCGGTGATGATGATAGCTCCGACGATGGATGCCGGACTGAAGCTGCATCTCATGGGCGACAGTGTGTCGATGCCCTATATAAAGATGACGGCTGAGATGATGAGTCGCCGTGGCATTGACGTGGAAATCGAGCGCGACACGGTGACAATAGCCGGAGGTAAGTATGGTGATTGCAGTGAACCGGTGGAACGAGACTGGAGCGCGGCGGCCTTCTGGTATGAAATTGCTGCCATAACCGCCGGCTGGGTAACTTTGACTGATATGAGTGACCGCAGCCTGCAGGGTGACAGCGTCCTTGCTGAGATTTTCCCGAGACTCGGCGTGCTCACAGAGTGGAGTGATGGCAGTGCGGAACTTTCGGCTACCCCTGAGTTATACTCTCGCATAGATCTCGATATGACAGACACGCCTGATCTTGTGCAGGCTATAGCTGTGACCGCCTGTGCTATCGGCTTGCCGTTCAAACTCACCGGTGTCGGCAACCTGCGTCATAAGGAGACAGACCGTCTTGAGGCGCTGAGACGTGAATTGTTGAAATTCGGTTGTGTTGTCGAGATTGAAGGTGACTCCGCGATTAGCTGGGACGGACGTCGTATGCCGTTGGCAGAGGTGCCGGTCGTAGATACATACAATGATCATCGTATGGCTATGGCGTTTGCGCCTATGTCGGTCTTTCTGCCCGGCATAGTCATACGTGATGCAGAAGTCGTAGGTAAATCATATCCCGGCTATTGGGATGATTTGCGCGCGGCAGGATTTATTGTCACCGACGCAGCTCAGACTGAGGAATGACGGTTGCATTAATCATAGCTTTGGCGATAGTTGGAGTCGGGGTTGTGCTCTATGTCCACCACCGTCTGACCGGCGGTGATATCACTGACCCCCGGACCGATATCGCCGAGCCTGCTGAAGAGGAGGAATGTTGCGGACAGCACGCTGTCTGCGAGCGCGACTCTCTGCTCGCTGCGGTGTCAGACCGAGTGGTGTATTATGATGATGAGGAACTCGACGTCTATGCCGGTCGCGAGGCTGAGAGCTACACGGTTGCTGAGACTGATCAGTTTCGCGACGTACTGCTGACCCTGATGCCCGACGACATAGCCGGATGGGCACGCAGCATCCAGTTGCGCGGCATAACGTTGCCGGCTGACGTGCGCGAAGAATTGATAATGATGATATCTGAGGCAAGAGCCTCGCGTGGTCATGTTTGAATTTCTTGATTATAGTTTTTTCAGATATGCGCTCGCCGGTGTTGTGCTGATTGCGATATCAGCCGCCATGATCGGCACATATATTATTACGCGGCGCATGGTCGCTATCTCGGGCGGCGTGACTCACGCCTGTTTCGGCGGACTCGGACTCGGCTACTTTCTCGGTATAAATCCGGTTATCATGGCGGGTGTGTTTGCGATATTGTCATCGGTAGGTGTAGAGTGGATGTCGAGCCGGCTCAGGCTGCGCGAAGACTCGGTCATCGCCGTGGTCTGGGCGATAGGCATGGCTATCGGGGTTGTCTTCGTGTTCATGACGCCAGGATATGTGCCTGAACTGAACTCATTTCTTTTCGGTAATATTTTGACCATCACACCGGCCGACATTGTCGCTTTCGCTGTGTTCACGCTTGTGCTGACAGTCTTTTTCATCTTTAATTATGACCGGATAGTGATATGTGCGTTTGACCGCGACTTTGCCAGTGTGATTCATTTGCCGGTGCGATTTATCAACTATACTATGACCGTGCTTACGGCGATTTGTATTGTATTGACTATCAGACTTGTCGGAGTGATGTTGCTTATGTCGATGCTTTCGCTGCCGATGATGACTGCCGAGGTTTTCTTTAAGCGGTTCAAACCTATGATGATTGCTTCGGTCGGTGTATCGCTCGTGTGCAGTGTGGCCGGACTGTTTATCGGAACGTTGGTCGACGTTCCCTGCTCGGCAATCATAGTTATAATAATGGCCTGTGTGTTTATTGTTGCAAAAATTTCAAGCACAGTATTAATTACCCGGAGAAGGGGCTAAACTTTTGGTCGGTCTGATTCGTTTGACAGATAAATAGGTAATTGTCAAACTTAAAAATAAATCAGATATGACTTATGATGAAATGACGCGTAGCGCCGAAAATGTATTGGTAGAGTTTTATGCAACATGGTGTCCTCATTGCCGCGCGATGGCGCCCGTTGTGGAGCAGATCGGCGAAATGCTCGAAGGACAGGTAAAAATCGTTCAACTTGATGTCGACACCAACGGTGAGGCTGCCGACGCTGAAGAGGTGACCGGCACTCCGACATTCATACTTTATAAAAATGGAAAGCAGGTGTGGCGTCAGTCAGGCGAAATGCCGGGTGAAGTTCTGCTCAACAAGATAACCTCACACATTAAGTAAAAAATATCAAAGTCAAATGGCAGAGACTGATTTCACAATATTATCAGACTTTCTGACCCTGATGGGTGTAAAGCATACCGGCGATTTTACAAACCGCCGGTTTCGCTCTATGGCCTTTCAGACAGTTTTCGGTCTGAAGAAGCTGTTGGGTGATTATGGAATTGACGCCTTCGGTATAAAGCTTGGTGATAATGCCACTCTCGATCGTCTGCCCGTGCCGTTTATAGCCCAGACCGCCCGTGGAATGGTTATTGTGACGGGTGTCAGCCATGACAAAGTGGACTATGTATCGCAGTCAGTTGCAGAGTCGGCTCTCCGTGATCGTTTTGTAGGGGCGATGACCGGCAATGTGCTCGTCGGCTTTGCGCGGCCTGATGCTTGCGAGCCGTCTTATGGTGAACATCGTTTCACCGACGTCGCCAATAAGTCAAAAAAATGGGTGCTTGCGTTTGCAGTCGTGGCGCTGATCGCATATCTGTTTGTCACCAACCGATTGTATGACCATGTCTCTACCATACTGCTGACAGTGATAGATATCGCCGGTATCTATATAACTTGGCTGCTCGTTCAGAAATCGGCTCACATTAAAAACAAGCATGCTGACGCCGTCTGTTCGGTCGTTGAGGCCGGAGGCTGCGACGATATTTTAAGTACGTCAGCCTCAAAATTTTTCGGCATATTCGGCTGGAGTGAGGTAGGCTTTGCGTATTTCAGTGTATCGTTGCTTTGTCTGCTTATATTTCCGCAGTTTATCGGCTATCTGGCACTGATTAATGTGATTTGTCTGCCGTTCTCCTTCTGGAGCGTCTGGTATCAGAAGTTCAAGGCCAAGACCTGGTGTACGCTCTGTCTTTGCGTGCAGTCGATGTTGTGGCTTCTGTTTTTCTGTTATCTCGGTGGTGGGTGGCTTAAAGAGGCGTTGCCTATCAAGATTGAGTTTTTCGTCTTAGGTTTCACTTATCTGGCAGTAATGCTCGGGCTTAATGCTATAATGCCATTACTTGACCGCGAAAATAAAGAATGATTATGGACACTCAGACAAAAATAGATCAACTTCTCAGTGAATTGCCCGGAGCAAGAGTGCTGACAGCGCTTGAACTCAACGATATGCGATTCTCAGGCCGCAAGACCGTCATAACACCGTCGCGACTGCGTAAAAATATCGCGAAGACATCAAAGTAATTTTTATAGACAAACAAAAAGACATAAAAACATAAAGACGTCAGACTGTTGGGTTTGTACGGACTTTATGTTTTTATGTCTTTTTGGAATGTTCCTGCTTTTAATTGATTTGCTGAACTTTTAGACGCGGACCGTCGGGGCTATTGGCGATTGATTCGAAATATCGCTGGTTGTAGCCGCCGAATACTGGCTGTACGGGTGTTCCGGCTTCGTTGCGCTCGAATTTACCGTCTTTTTCGCGTTTGATATTACCGTCGAGATACTTGACAAAGAGATAATCTCCGAGGTTCTTGTAGTCTTTGGTAGCCTTGGCGGTCCAGTAGTCGGTGAGCTTCTGGAGGTCGGCCTGGGCGACATCATAGGACTTGCCGGTGATTTCGGTCTGAGCGTCGATGACCGCGCGGTCCATATCGTTTTCAAGTCCTGACTGCACTCGGCGGATATCGGGAATCATCTGGCTATAGCGGTTGTATGCCTGATTGGCAACATAGTTGTTTACCCAGAACATTGCGTCCCACGAGAGATTGTACATATCGCCGTTGCCTTCGGCGAGCTGATAGGGGACAGTGGTTGTGGAGTTGAAAACGGGGACGTAAACACAGGTGTTGGCATCGTCGACACCAAACCATAGGATGCCTTTCATGGCCTCGGGGCGGTCAGCATTCATCGACGAGACGAAAGAAAAACCTGTCTGTTGGGTGGCGATGGCGCGTTCGTGAGTGTATTCGACCGAGTCAACGGTGTAGCTCATGGGACGCCAGCGGTATGGCACATCAAAAGGACCGGCACCGATATCCTTGGTCATGTCGAGGGGAGTATCCTCGAAGTGGTCACGCATCATCCATTTGAGATCATCGGCAGAGAGCTTCTTCTTAACCGGAAACCAGAGCGGCATCGGCTCGCCCTGACCGCGGAGTATCCACGGGAGGTATTGGTCAACGCCGCCGTCGGCGAAGCGGTTGTAGTAGCTCCACACTCGCGCGTCACAGCCACGCAGGGCTCCGGCGTCAGTGACGGCATAGGCGCGGGAAAAGTCGAAGTCTTTGTCTTTGCCGCTGAAATAGCCTTGGCTACGGGCAAAGTCGATGACGTCGGGTGAATAGATGGTCTCGGCATCATTGAGAGGGAAAGTGTGGATGCGCGAGTGATTGGCGTGGCCCGAAATATAGCCGTCGGGCACACGACGCGCCACCCACACGGCACCGGGATCTGACTTGCCTTTGCCGATGAGTTCCATTATCCAGGCCTCGTCCGGGTCGGCGATGGAAAATGATTCGCCCTCGGATCCGTAGCCGTACTCGTTGACAAGATCAGTCATCACTTTGATGGCTTCGCGAGCTGTACGGGCACGCTGGAGGGTGATATAGATAAGCGAGCCGTAGTCGATGAGTCCCGAGCCTTCGAGCTCTGGACGTCCGCCCCAGGTGCTCTCGGCTATGGTGAGGCCATGCTCGTTCATGTTTCCGATAGTCGAATATGTGTGGGCGACTTCGGGAATTTCTCCGCGGTAGTTGCCGCTGTCCCAGTCATAAATTTTACGCATTGCTCCGACAGGGTGG
>CAMWNL010000073.1 GCA_947175585.1 uncultured Bacteroidales bacterium
GTGGTCTTCACTTGGTGAGCTTACCCGTATTTCACTTGAAAATAACTCTGCCCCGGTAGAAGTTCCTGACTTTACCCGTGGTGCATGGAATAAGCTCAACGGCTATCATCATTACATGATCGGTGAGTGACCTTAAGTAGTCACTGACTAAATATTTTTTGAATTTATGAGGACGCGCCTGTCTTTAGTCATATTGCTGTTGGCAATGGCTACATTCAGTGCGCGTCCCGCTTTTAATGTTAACCTTGATTCAGCTCTTCAGGTTCTCGATAGGGAAATAGCTGTCAGGCAGAATTATTCAAATGCGAAAGAAGCACATATTAATTCTGTGCGTAGCAGATTGAAACCGTCACAAGACGATATCTCAAATTTTGGTGTTCTTGATATGCTCTATGAGGAGTTCAGGCAATATCAGTCTGATTCGGCTTTCCATTATTCAAATCTGTTGTACGAAATAGCTGAGACATCCCATGATGAGACACTGCTCGCAGTGGCTCGTGCGACAAAGTTTGACTATTACATGTCTGTATGGCAACTTGATGACGCGATGTCGATGTATCGTAAGATTGACTCCTCTCTGTTGCCGGTGAGAGAGCGTCTCGGTTTTTATGAGAATTGTATAAATCTATTTTACCGATTATCACTTGAGGCGTCAGAAACGGATCAGCAGTTGTATGAAAATTATCAGACTGCCTGCGACCAGTACATAGACTCTATCGTAGGAATTTCTGCGCCCGGCTCGTTCGAGCATGAATTCTATAATCTGCATATAACTGAGTCAGGCGGAGTCAGCTATGACGAAGTGTTGCAACATCGTTTTGATCTGATTAATGAATTTGAATTCTCAGATTCCGAGCTTGCTGTAATCTATGCAAGTATGGGAGGATTTGCCAATCTCAACGGAGACTCACAAAGAGAGGCATATTTTAACGCAATGTCAACGATTTATGATATCAGATCATCAACTCATGAGACGGCCTCTGTCTATATGCTTGCCAATCTGATGAACCGTTTGGGCGAAAATGACAGGGCAGTGAGGTATATTCGAGTAGCGTTTGATGACGCTTTGTTTTTTAACTCTCGCATGAAGCAGTCCCAGATAGGCATGATGTTGCCGTTGCTCGAAACCATACGCTATGATCATATCTTTGGACAAAGGAGTATAATGGCTATCCTTCTGGTGCTAATTACCCTGTCATTATGTGTGTTGGGACTCCTTTTCAGCAAGCTGTCTCGCCGCAATAAAAGACTTGCTCAGATGAGTTTGTCTCTAAATGAAGCTCAGCATGAATTGGTTCAGGCTAATGATGCATTATCGTCGCTTAATGTTAAGCTTAAAGAGTCGATAGAGCTGAAAGATAGTTATATAATGCAATCGTTGTATATTAATACAAGTTTTCTCAATCAGGTTGAGGCGCGTTGTAGGGAGGCTATTAATAATATGAAGACCAAAGGACTTGAAGCAATGCGTTTCTTGCCATATCAGATGGGAATAAAAGAGGAACGGCAACGAATAATGCAAAGTTTCGATCAAACATTCCTGCAGGTTTTCCCCAATTTTATTGATGATTTTAATGCAATACTTAATGAAGGGGAGTCTGTGGCTCTCGCTCCCGATGGAGGACTGTCAACCGAGCTGCGTATATTTGCATTGATGCGTCTTGGAGTAAATGACACATCAACTGTAGCCGGATTCCTGAATATATCTCCTAACTCGATTTATGTATATAAGGCGCGTCTAAAAGCTAAATCTAATCTGTCTAAATCTGACTTTGATGCGCGTATTATGGCTATAAAGAAGCCCTGAAATACTAATTCCAGACCTTTATTTCAATCTTAATTTTCTTAATTACATTAAAAATGGCGACTATTTAACATTTTGATTAATATAATGTTAAATGGTTAGACAATCTTAATTGTTATTAATGGCTTTGATTTTACCCATTTTGAATTGTAATTTTGCTTTCGAAGAATTTCTTCACCAAATTTTAATAAATCAAATTAAAATTACCTTAAAATAAAAATCATGGAATCCTTAACGATTCAGGCTACATATTATAAGCGACGATTTCTGACGCTACGCTATTCAATCAGACAGGGTAATAGATTTAGATAGGTAGGACGTCCGGGCTCAGAAACCCTGGAGTCCGGACGTCTGTTTCTGTCGGAGTCTTATCAACATAATTTATGACGAAATAAATACCTTAATAATATTCTATTAAAAACTAAAGCTTATGCTAAAACGACAGAGCATTTTAAGGCTATGGTGTATGACAGCTGCGTTGAGCCTCATGCCGTGTGGCATGTATGCAACCGACACATCTGCCCCTCAGACCCAAGCCAGCAAGGTATCAGGTCCGGTTACAAAAATTGTCGGTACGGTAATTGACGAAATCGGCGAAGGTGTTCCGGGAGCTGTTATCAAAGTTAAAGGTGACTCCCGAGGTGTTATGACCGGAGTCGATGGATCGTTTACGATGGATGTCGCTCCCGGCAGTGTTATAGAAGTCTCATTTCTTGGCTACTCGCCTCAGACTCTTACAGTCGGCAAGGATACTGATTATACAATAAAGCTCACGCCTCTCAGCAATGAACTTGATGAGGTGGTGGCTGTCGCCTATGGTAAACAGAAGAAAGAGAGTGTTGTTGGCGCGATTTCGACAATTGATGCTTCGATGTTGAAGGTTCCAGTGTCAAATCTTTCTTCAGCTATCGCAGGTAAGATAGCCGGTGCGGTCGTTATGCAGCGTTCTGCTGAGCCTGGAACAAGTGCTGATTTTTGGATTCGCGGTATTTCGTCATTCGGTGCAAATAACCGTCCCTTGGTGCTGGTCGATGGTGTAGAACGATCTATGGACCTTGTCGATCCCGAGGATATCCAGACGTTCTCTATCCTTAAAGATGCGACCGCGACGGCTCTGTATGGTGTGAGAGGTGCAAACGGTATCGTGCTTATCACAACAAAACGTGGCTCGGAATCAAAACCCAAGGTTAGTGCAAAAGTTGAATATGGCTTTACTAATGCTGTAAAACTACCTGAGTTAGCCTCCGGCGAACAATGGCTCAAATACTATAATGATATTCAGCTTGATGCCGGTGGAGCCATTATCCAGCCGCTTGAGGTCGCTAAATATCTTGATGGCTCAGACCCTGATTTGTATCCTAATGTTGATTGGATGAAGACCATCTTCAAGGATTATGCCACTACTGTGCGTGCAAACGTCAGTGTCTCCGGTGGTACTGATAAAGTGCGCTATTACATGGGCGGATCTGTTTATTCTGAAAGTTCGATTTTCAATATCCAAGACAATTCTCGTTATGATGCTCAGATGCGCTATACAAAATACAATTTCCGCGCAAATGTCGATGTAAATATTACACGCACTACAGAGGTTGGCCTTTCTATATCTACACTTTATTCTACAAGAAATCGCCCGGGATATTCTCTTCAGGAAATATATAACTGGGTTTTGCTCACAACTCCGGTGTCGACAACTCCTGTTTTCTCGGATGGTACACCTGCAAGACCTAAAAATGGGTGGAATCCGTATTATATGTTAAATTCAACCGGTTATTCTCAGGATTTCTCAACCAGTACACAGTCACTTGTGTCGCTGACCCAGGATTTCTCCGATATTATTACTCCGGGTCTTAAAGCGAACATAAAATTTGCATGGGATGCTTATACGGCTTCTACTATTGACCGTACAATGAGTCCTACGACCTACTATGTTGATGTCGCTGCTGATGGTGGCAGAGATGAAGACGGCAACTTGATTCTGCATGAACTTGAGCCCGGTACAGATTATCTGCAACTTGGTCGTAGCAACAGTGGAAATCGTAATACGAACTTTGAGGCTGCAGTGACATACGATAGAGTGTTTAAAGATGTTCACCATGTAAGCGGTATGTTCAACTTCAATATGCGAGAGTACACCAATAATTTCCCGTATAGCTTTATCGATGGTATTTCAAACCGTAATACCGGTATTGCAGGCCGTGCTACCTACTCATTTGACAACCGCTATTTCGCTGAGTTCAACTTCGGTTATAACGGGTCTGAGAACTTTGCTCCTAAGCATCGTTTTGGTTTCTTCCCTTCTTATGCGCTGGGTTACATTATCAGTAATGAAAAATTCTGGGAACATATTACACCTGTCATCAGCCTGCTTAAACTAAAGGCTTCGTATGGAGAGATTGGTAATGACCAGATTGGTGGTAACCGCCGTTTTGCATTCAACACTGAGATGCAGTCAGGAGTTAAAGGATATATCTGGGGCCTTGAATCACATCTTTCGCCCAACTATTCAGGTATAGCGACAGGTGTTCCCGGTAATGAAAATGTGTCTTGGGAGAAAGCGATTAAAAAGAATATTGGTTTTGAACTCGGATTCTTCAACTCATCTCTTACACTCAATGCCGATTACTTCTACGAAAAGCGATCAGGTATCTTTATCATGCAACAGTCTATTCCCTCTGTCGTAGGTAACAATGTGACACAGTATGTTAACCTTGGTAAGATGAAAAATCAGGGTATTGATGCCACGTTGGAATACAATAAAATGTTGGGAGACGTATTCTTGTCAGCTCGCGGCACATTTACTTATAACCGCAATAATCTTATTGACAATGATAAACCTTCACAGGTATGGCCATATCAGAATGAAGCCGGATTTGCTTATCTCCAGCAGCGTGGTCTCATAGCGCTCGGTCTGTTTGAGTCTGAAGAAGATATCGCCCGTAGCCCGGTTCAGACATTTGGCGGAGAGGTTCGTCCGGGTGATATTAAGTATAAGGATATAAATGGCGACGGTGTGATTGACGCTTATGACCGTGTTGCAATCGGCTATACATATATCCCTGAAATCAACTACGGTTTCGGAGTAAGCGCATCGTGGAAAGGAATCGATGTTTCAGTCTTCTTCCAGGGTGTAGGCCATATTACACGTTTGCTCAGTAGCCCTTCATTCTATGGACAGTCTGAAAACCTTTGGGCGAAAGGACAGATATATGCTGAAGTTGCTGAAAACCGTTGGACAATTGACAATCCCGATCCTAATGCGATGTTCCCCCGTCTGTCTTTGACAAAAGTGGCAAACAATCAGGAAGCATCTACCTACTGGCAGCGTGATTGTAGCTTTATCCGTCTTAAAAATGCAGAAATTGGCTATACGTTCCCTAAGAAGTGGTTTGAAAAGGCCGGAATTTCTAATGTCAGAGTCTATGTTACAGGTAACAACCTGCTAACTTTCAGTAAATTCAAACTTTGGGACCCCGAACTTGAATCAAACAGTGGTGCAAAATATCCTCAGATGCGCACCGGAGCAGTAGGTCTTAACGTTAACTTCTAATCTGTAAATTCACAATGAACAAGAAAATAAAATTAATAGGTCTTGCGCTGCTGTCAGCATCCTTTACATTTACTGCCTGCAGTGACTATCTTGATGTGCAGCTTGAGGACCAGTTGACGATAGAAAAGGTTTTTGATAAGCGAGCTACAACTCTTAACTACCTCGCTCATATATACAGCTATTTACCATACGAAGCCGAGTATCAGGGCACTAACTCCACAGATGAAGTGTTTCCCGGCGGTGATGGTGCTGTTGTGCCGATGAGCGATGAGGCTATGTTCTCAACTTATCAGTGGAGTACTTATCTCAATTTCCGTACCGGCGACTGGGGACCGACAACACCCTATTTCAACATCTGGAAATACCAGTACACCGGAATTGAACAGGCCGGCATTTTCATGGAGAATGTTGACCGTTGCCCCGACCTTACTGCTGAAGAAAAGCGTCAGATGAAAGCCGAGGCGAGAATGGTGAGAGCTTATAGTTATTTCCAGTTACTGCGCCGTTATGGACCGGTATATGTCTGGGGTGATAAAAGATCGAATTCTACTATCAAACCGGAAGAAATTGACCGTCATACTGTCGATGAAAATGTCGATTTTATTATTTCTGAAATTGATAAGGCAATTGAAGATCTGCCTCTGAAGCTCGCTGATACAAAGACTTTTGCCGGACGTATCACTAAGGGGGCGGCGATGGCGGCTAAATCGCGTATTCTCCTATATGCAGCCAGCCCTTTGTTTAACGGATGTGATCTTTATAAAGGGAAGTTAATGAACCGTTGGGGCGACTATCTGTTCCCTCAGAGTCCGGATCCTCAGAAATGGGAAAAAGCTGCTAAAGCTGCAAAAGCTGTAATTGACCTTGGCTTATATTCTCTCAAGTCTGAAGTGACTGAGTCAGATCCGATGGTCAGAGCCATCAAGGCATACCAGAACGTTCAGTTCGAAGCATGGAATGAAGAAATCATCTGGGGCTATTGGCCCCGCTATGAGGACAGATATTTTAATATTGCTGCATTTAACCGCATGTATGCTTTACCTCCGTTGGTAACTAAGGTCGGTTGCGGTCAGTATTGCCCATCTCTTAAACTTGTTGACTCTTATCCGATGGCTGCGACGGGACGTTATCCTATTAATCCTGTTAATGAAGAGGCCTATGACAGCGAGGGTATGCCAATTGTTGACCCCCTGTCGGGTTACGAGGACGATGGGTTCGTGAGCGGTTGGGAACATCCTATTGAAGGCCCACGCTTCGGCGCAATCAAGGCCCACAAGAGTTGTGTCGGCCGAGATGCCCGATTCTATGCATCGGTGTTTGCCAATGGTTTCAAATTTATTAATGACTTTATCGCCGGTGGAAATACCGAAGTGTATTTCCAGACCGGAGGAAACTCGCCTCTCAGAGCCGGTGACTGCGTTAAGGTCGGTTATTTTTGGCGTCGTTTCGTCCCTACTGATGTCGATTATGAGAATGGTAACTGGGGCACATATTTCTGGTTTTATTACCGTCTTGCCGAAATATATCTTAATTATGCGGAGGCATGCAACGAAAAGCCCAACCGTGAGCCGGCCGAATCGCTCAAATATATCAATATGATTCGTAACCGAGCAGGTCTGAACAACCTTGAGGACGCTTATCCTGAATATAATTTCCTTACTGACCAGAACGCACTTCGTCAGATGATCCGTAAGGAGCGTATGGTGGAACTTGCATTTGAAGGTCATCGCTATTATGATGCGCGTCGCTGGATGATTGCTGAGAAGGAGTTTACAGGTCCAAACTGGACTCTGAATCTACTTGCGACAAACTACGAGTCATCATATAGCCGTACAACAAAAGTATGGGCAGGTTCTGACAACTTGTTCCAGCCTAAGCATTATTTCTTCCCGATCAACCAGATTCAGTTGAGCGAGATGAAAAATATTACTCAAAATTACGGATGGTAAACCACCTATAATAAATTGCGAATATGAAAAAAATATCATATCTGAGCATTTTTGCAGCTTGTGTCATAG
>CAMWNL010000074.1 GCA_947175585.1 uncultured Bacteroidales bacterium
GCAAGTGATAGCTTACATCAAGTCTGGAATTGCTGCCGGAAAGTCAAGACAGCAAATTGGTCAGGAACTTTTAGCCAAAGGTGTTACGCCGGAACAGGCTGAACGCATTAAAGCGGCCTATGAATCTCAGGAGGGTAGCGACGCAGTCGTAACTACTCAAAATGTTGCAGCCGCAAATAACGAGCGTCGCCATTCTGTCACTGACGATATCACGTCAGCATCGTTAGATGATATTAACCGAGAGGTGGATAAGGGGGATAATGACCAAGTGGCTGCTAAATTGATTTACGGTCACAATGTGTTCAATTCTCCTAATCTGACATTTGAACCGAGTGATAATCTGGCAACTCCGCAGAATTATCGTCTTGGCCCCGGTGACGAAGTAATCATAGATATTTGGGGAACATCAGAAGATCATCTGCGTCAGACAATCTCACCAGAAGGCAGTATTATGATTGATCAGGTTGGTCCGGTGTATCTTAACGGAATGACAATCAATGATGCCAATCAGCATATCAAAACTGCTTTTTCTAAGAAATATGCCGGCGTGAATGACGCTGAGACTGATATTCAGGTGACACTCGGTCAGGTTCGTTCTATTCAGGTTGACCTTATGGGTGAGGTCGCAACACCGGGTACATACCGCTTGTCTCCGTTCTCAACCGTGTTTCATGCTATACACCGTGCCGGAGGTATAAATGATATAGGTACTCTCCGTAATGTGCAGGTGTTGAGAAATGGTAAAAAAATTGCCGGTGTCGATATTTATGAATATCTGTTTGAGGGTAAAACATCAGGTAACATACGCCTGCAGGAAGGTGATGTGATTATCGTGCCGCCTTATGAGACACTTGTCAATATCAATGGTAACGTAAAGCGTCCGATGTATTATGAAGTTAAGCCTAATGAGAATATTAAGACTCTTATCGGATACGCCGGTGGCTTTACAGGTGACGCATATACAGACAACGTGCGTGTTGCTCGTCAGGCCGGAGGTGAAAATGAGTTGTATAATATTGCTCAGGGTGATTATGCCACATATCGTCTTCAGGATGGTGACATTGTGACAGTGGGATCAATTCTTGACAGATACTCTAACAGAGTTGAACTTAAAGGTTCAGTATATCGTCCCGGTATGTTTGCAATCAGTAATGATCTGAAGACAGTGGGTCAGTTGATTGCACAGGCTGATGGCCTCACTGAGGATGCATACATTGATCGCGCACTTCTGTATCGTGAAGGTCCTAACCTTGAACTGCAGGTTATGGCTTTGGATCTCGGAGGCATACTCAAAGGCACAGCACAGGATGTTGAGTTGAAGCGAAATGACGTCGTTATCATTTCAAGTATTCATGAACTTCAGGAGCGTGGTTCAATTACCATTAACGGTATGATTGCACGCCCCGGCACTTATCCCTATGCAGAGCATTTTACACTTCAGGATCTTATTTTCCAGGCCGGAGGCCTGCTTGAAGGTGCTTCGACCGCGCGCGTAGATATTTCTCGTCGTATCGTAGATCCTACTGCTACCACCGAGTCTAATCAGATTTCAACTGTGTTTTCTGTTTCAATCGAGGGTGGACTTGCGGTAGGTAATGGCAAAGGATTTATTCTCGAACCTTACGATGTGGTTCAGGTGCGTCGTAGCCCCGGTTACGAGCCTCAGGAGTCTGTGACACTTCAAGGACAGGTTCTTTTTGAAGGTGATTATACTCTTCAGAAGAGAAATGAAAGACTTTCTGATGTTGTCCGCAGAGCCGGTGGCATACTCGAAGGCGCTTATGTTAAGGGCGCATATTTGACTCGCAGAATGTCGGAAGACGAATTTAATACACGTAAGGCTGCATTGCAACTTGCGTTATCAAACAGTCAGACAGGTATGGGTGACTCTATTTCAGTGAATAAACTTGATTTGTCTCCTAATTATAATGTGGGTATTAATTTGGCAAAAGCTCTTGCTAATCCCGGATCACATTATGACATCATTCTAGAGCCCGGCGATAAATTGTTTGTACCTCAGGAGCAGTCAACGGTAAAGATAGCCGGTGACGTGTTGTATCCCAATACAGTTATCTACGAACCGGGTAAGAAACTCAAGGATTATATCAATCAGGCCGGTGGTTATGGTCAGAGAGCAAAAAAGAATTCTGTTTATGTAGTTTATATGAACGGAACAGTAACAAAGGCAAAGCGTTCTACAGTTATTGAGCCGGGTTGCCAGATTATTGTGCCGTCAAAGCCACAGAATGGTGGTGCTGACTGGACTAAGATTCTTGCTTTGGCTTCCGGTTTCTCTTCTATTGCTACTATGGCAGCTGCTGTGGCCAATATGGTGAAATAAAATCCGTCTCACACTATAAATTTCTAATTATGCAAGAAGAAAAAAATCTGATAGAAAACGATAGCGAAGAGAAGGAAATCGACATCATGGAGATGGCGATGAAACTGTGGACTCAGCGTAAGCGCATTATTAAATGGTGTGTTGCCGGAGCCGTGATTGGATTGATTGTGGCTTTCAGTATCCCTCGTGAATATTCAACTACGGTTAAGCTTGCACCTGAGACTACAGATAAAAAAATGTCAGGTGGTGGCTTAAGTGCGTTAGCATCTATGGCCGGAATCGGTGGCGCAGCCGGTGGTGGAGTTGATGCTGTATATCCTATGCTTTATCCTGATGTGGTTGAATCCGTGCCTTTTTTGACAGGACTTTTTAATGTCAAGGTGACTACAAAGAAGGATAAGGAAACTTTTACAGTTGAGCAGTATCTTGAAGATGAGACTCATGGTCCATGGTGGGGCTTTGTTCTTGGTCTTCCGGGCAAGATTATTGGCTTGTTCCGTTCTTCAGATGAAGGTGGCGAAGGTCATACTCTTGACAATTTTCAGTTGACTCAAGATGAGAGCCGATTGGTAAAATCTCTTTCAGAAAGAGTTACAGCCAGTGTTGATCAAAAGACTTCTGTTATTACGATTAGTGTGATGATGCAAGATCCTTTGGTCTCGGCTATGCTCGCAGATACAGTTGTAGCAAGATTGCAAGAGTATATAACCGATTATCGCACTAACAAGGCAAAGATTGACCTGGAGTATGCCGAGAAGTTGAATGAAGAGGCACGTGCAAATTATTACGAGGCCCAACAGCTATATGCTGATTATCTTGACCATAATCAAGGTATTGCCTTCCGCTCAGCAGAGACGGTTAAAGAGCGTTTGCAGAATGAAGCGCAGTTGGCATTCTCTCTTTATAATCAAACCGCTCAGCAGGTTCAGACAGCCCAAGCCAAAGTTCAGGAAGCTACCCCGGCATACGCTGTGATTACTCCGGCCACTGTGCCCATCCAGCCGGTTAAACCGAAGAAAGCTATGATACTCATCGGCTTTACTTTCCTTGCTTTTGTTGCGTGCGCAGCTTGGATTCTGTTCCTGTCTCCTATGCTTGATGACTATAAGGCAAAACTTGATAGTATGAAGCATGAAGATGGACAAAAGTCAAAGTAAATGTAAATGTCAATTGGACGAAAAATTGCGGTTGCTACAATATTGGCGATTTCGAGTAGTTTATTTTGTTTGAAATCTCAAGATAGTATTCCGCTGATACAAGTTATTGAGGCCGTAGGTGAAATACCCCCGGCCTCAATTTATAAAAGAGATTCAATGTCATCCAATAATGTTGACTCACTGACAAAAGATTTTTTGTCAGATATATTCTCAGTTTTGAGTGAATCGCGAGCAGGTAATGACACAACATTATCGAGTGTAGACTCGCAGGACGCTTTCTCTGTTTTTGATTTTATAACGTCGGCATATCGATCTAAAAGTTTTTATGAGTCCGGTGGTTCAGATTATCTAAAATCAAAACGTAGACTTCAAATGTATGATGGTCCATTGCCGGAAATCGACGAATCGAAGTTCTGTCGTCCTGTTAAAGGAAGAATAACGTCATCTTTCGGTACACGTCCGGATTCTGATAAAATTCATTATGGAGTAGATTTTGCCGGGAAGAAAGGAGATACTGTAAGGGTGGCATTACCGGGAATTGTGACTATGTGTGCTTATGATAAGAAAGGTTATGGCTGGTATGTCTGTGTTACCGATAGTTCTGGACTTGAGATGCGCTATGCCCATCTTTCAAAGGTTCTGGTCGCGCGTGGAGATCGACTGCAATATCAGGCTCCGGTAGGTTTGGTTGGCTCAACCGGTAACTCAACCGGCCCTCACTTGCATTTTGAAATAAGATATAAGGGCAGGGCTGTGAACCCGATATTTTACATTTTAAAGTAGACCTGGCGTGCATCAGAAGACCTCTATTTATGTTTTTTTACTGATTTTTACAGGCGACTGATTAGACTATAATGAGAAAATAATGTATCTTTGCGTTGTATTTAACAAAATTTAATCCGAAAAATGAAGAAACATATATTTGTAATAATTGCTATTTTGTTGTCGTTTAACTCTTTGTGTGCCGCAACAAGAGGCGATAATATGATGGAGCAGGCTAAAACTAATCTTGCTAAGAAGGAATACACTCCGGCTCGATACTACTTTAAGGAGGCTCTTAACTCGTATGTTAATGAGAAAAATCCTAAAAAGGCTGTTGAAGCCGGTGTAGAAGCTGCTCGTCTTTATTACCGCGAAAATTATTACAAAGAGGCTTTCGAAGTCCTCGCTCGTGCTGAATCCGTAGTCGCTGAACAAGCTGCTCTTGATGCTCAACTTGAAGAGTTGTATTACGACACGGCTCGCGAACGACTCGCGATGTATATCAATATCAAGAATGGGGCCAAAGCGCGTGAGAATTTGGATAGGATGGCGTCACATGTCGGTAAGAATCCGGTGCGCGCTACTGATTTACTTTATAACGAGGCCGCATTCTCCTATGCATTTGGAAATAATAAGGCAGGCGACGATGCAATTAATAAATTGATTGCCGTTTATGAACGTCAGGATAGTTATGAAAAAGCTGACAGCTCTTTCAGAGCCCTGATTGATTGTGCTACTGCTTCAAAGAATGCACGATTACTTAATCGTACTTATGCCCGTTACAATCAGTGGACCGATTCAATGAAGATGCTCCATACGCAGGAACGTCTTGATAACGCTGCTGCAGAGGTTGCTGCGCGTGATGTGACTATTGACGAACTCAATGGTACGATTGGTACAAAGACTGCGTTGATCGTCACCTTGTGTGTTGTTATTGCTATACTTGTGGCAGTGATAATCGTAGGCGGTATCGTGCTGATACGGTATATAGCCCGTTGTCGCACACTTAAGCGTAATCTTGACACCGCCCTCGAACATACCAGACTGAAAGATGCATTTATTCATAATATATTATCGCAGATGCAGCCTACACTGGAGACGCTTCCTGCAAGCCATCCGGCTGTGGCAGCGCTTAAGAAATTTGCAGGCGATGTGCAGTTATTGTCTGAACTCGAAGCTAATGTTACAGATCTGTATGAAACTGCCGATGTAAACATATTGCATTTTTGCGAGGCGCTTGCTGATGAGGTTAGACCTGAGCTTGCCGAGGGTGTGACGCTTACTGTCAATGCACCGAAGATGACTGTTCGAATAAATGAAGAGGAAACCGCACAGGTGATACGTCATCTGCTTATTAATGCTGCTCGCCACACTCCCGAAGGAGGCAAGATAACTCTCGAATATAAGAAGCGAGGGGCGCGCTCTGCGCAGTTTATTGTCACGGATACCGGTAGTGGCATTAGAGAAGAAAAGCGTGCCGGTATTTTCCGCCCATTTAACGAAATCAGAGATTTGACAAAGGGCAATGGCCTCGGTTTGCCAATCAATGCTATCCGCGCGCGACGTCTTAACGGTACGCTTACCCTTGATCACACTTATGCTAAAGGAGCGCGTTTCATCCTTGACGTTCACTCTTGATAAATCCGATATAAAAGTCATTTAAATAATGTTTATTTGCGGCCGTATCCCGATAAAGGAGACGGCCGTGATTTTATCTGCTGATGCGGTCTGGCTCATTATTTCCTGCGATTTGACGTTCGTTAAAAAGTTTTTAAAGAAACATAGTTGAAATTGTAAAATTTTGACTACCTTTGCGCTAAAATACAACATTATGGCTCATCGTATACTTTTGCGGTTTGCTTTAATTGATGTTTTCTGTTGGTAAAATCATTTTAAATCAATATGATAGCTTTAGACATTTTTGGTATTACGAACAATGGCCTCCTTGCCATCACAGCGCTCCTTACAGGTTTTGCGCTTGTTGCGCTCGCCATGTGGATTGCGAAGCTTATTTCGCCGCGTTCATTTAATCCTCAAAAAGGCGAAGCCTATGAATGTGGTATCCCGACACGCGGTAAGAGCATGTCGCAATTTAAAGTCGGATACTATCTGTTTGCAATTCTCTTTTTGATGTTTGATGTTGAAACAGTGTTTCTGTATCCTTGGGCTGTGCGCATGCGCGAGCTTGGAGTAGATGGTCTCATCAGCATTGCAGTATTCTTCGGCGTTTTAGTGCTCGGGCTTGTTTATGCCTGGCGGAAAGGAGCTCTTGAATGGAAGTAACAACTAAAAGTATGCCTTACGAGGCATTTAAAGATAACGAGTATATCGAAAAACTCGTTCAACAGCTTAAAGATAGCGGTACAAACGTGATCGTTGGTTCGCTTGATAAGCTTATCAACTGGGGGCGGTCTAACTCTTTATGGCCACTCACTTTCGCTACCAGTTGCTGCGGTATCGAATTCGTGTCGCTTGGTGCGGCTCGTTTTGATATGGCTCGTTTTGGGTGGGAAGTTGCACGTGCGTCGCCTCGTCAGGCTGACTTCATCATGGTTGCCGGTACAATTGTTAACCGCATGGCGCCTGTACTTCGTCGTCTTTATGATCAGCTTGCAGAGCCTAAGTATGTTATTGCCTGCGGTAGCTGCGCAATTTCCGGAGGCCCGTTCCGTAAGAGCTACCATGTAGCCCGTGGAATTGAGGATATTGTGCCCGTTGATGTATATGTTCCGGGCTGTCCTCCGCGTCCTGAAGCAATGATTTATGGTATCATGCAGCTTTCTCGTAAGATTAAAGTCGAGAAATTCTTCGGAGGTGTCAATCGCCAGGAAAAACAGCGTGAATTTCTCGAAACTCATCCGATTGAGAGTGTAGAAGATTGAAATTAACCTGATTATTAATCAAGCAAGTCAATTAATTAAGATATATGGCTAATTTTCAAGAAAAGATTGCCAAACTCTTCCCCGAAGCATCTTTCGAAGGCGAAGATATGCCCATGATCAGTATCCCCGACGCGAAATGGCACGAC
>CAMWNL010000075.1 GCA_947175585.1 uncultured Bacteroidales bacterium
ATCTTAATCCGGGTAATGACGCTGCATCCGTTAATGTTAAACACATAGCTCCTGCAACTGTGCCATACTTCATGGGTTTCGAGGCTACAGAGGATATGGACGAATTTGTGTTCGTCAATCTTAATGATGACGATGGAGACTGGGGTCGCAACATTGACGGTGGTTGGTTCGGTTCATTTGCCCGTACAGGATACGGCAGCCTTTGCTACAACTATTCTAAGAATGTGGCTGATGACTGGGCTATATTCGAACCCATCCTTGTTGAGCCTGGCTACTACGCAGTCAAATTCTGGTATTCCGCTACCGAAAATCACAAGGAACGCCTGCGTGTATATTATGGTAATAAGCCTGAAGTTGAGGCAATGACCAACCTTGTGGTTGATTTCGATGAGATTGATAATCCCAAATATCTTGAATCAATCAGCATCATTGAGGTAAAAGAAGAGGGTCCTGTCTACTTCGGCTTCTACTGCTGCAGTGACGCAGACGAGAACTGGCTATGTATCGACGACTTCTCTCTTACAGCCGTTGATCCCAACACTTCTGATATCATGCTCAGCAGTCTCACATCTCCTACCGACTACTTCTTCAGCGCAAGCTCTCGCGACGCTGTCTTCAAAATGCAGAATGTCGGTATCAAAGATGTAACTGTCACACTCAACTACTATCTTAATAACGAATTGTTGAAGACTTCGTCGCTCGACATCCGTGGTCAGGAAGTCCTTTCAGTTGTAGAGTCTTCAGTAGTTCCTGAGGTTCTCGCTCCCGGCACCTATACATTCAAGGCCGAAGCAGTCTTCGATGGCGATACAGATCTCTCAAACAACGTAATTGAGAAAAAATTCATTGTCCTTGACAAACCTGTTGCGTTCTGGGATTTTGAAGGTGACGAACTCCCGGCAGACCTGACATTCCGTAAAGAGGACTCAGCGACCGATCATCCCAGTGCCGGCGAAGAGTTTAATGCTGACGGATTCGGCATTTTCAATATCGTTGAGCACTATCTCCTCGGCGAACATGTCCTCGCCGTAAACACTTGGTTTACTGAAGACCGTTCGGCTGACCGTTGGATTGTCCTTCCTCAGATTAATGTCACAGGTGAAAACGCCCACTTCTCGTGGACAGCTAATTCTTACAACAAGGATTATCTCGAATACTATGATGTGAAAGTTTCTACCGGCGACGACTATTGGTGGGATTACACCACTCTCTACAGCAACAGCGCTGAAGAAGTGTCGCCTCAGACCCGAGGCATCAGTCTTGCTGCTTATGCCGGTAAGACAGTCTATGTTGCTATCAATGTCCGCACTTCTAATGGTGAAGCACTTCTGTTAGACAACCTCGGTGTCTACGGAGATGTTGAGCTCGCTTCAGTAACCGGAATTTCATCTGTAGCTACTGACAGCAAAGTGAGCGTAACAGTTGAAGGCGAACAGCTAATTGTAAGCGGAGCCGACGCTGATGTAATCTGTGTTTACTCTCTTGACAGCGCGCTCATTGCCGAAGGTAAAGGTAACACTCTTGAAATCTCTGATCTTGCAAAGGGACTTTATATCGCTCGTGTATCTACCGCTGCCGGTAACGCTACACTTAAGTTTGTCAAATAAAATACCCTCTATTTCATAATGCGAAAAGCTGCGTCTTGATGATAGGCGCAGCTTTTCTGTTTCATTTCTGTGGAAAATATTTCATCATGTCAGGCATATCTCTGAAGCCGAGAGATGAATAGACCGGTTTTCCGTCAGCTGTCGTTTCGAGATAGATTTTTCCACAACCTCGTGTTTCCGCTTCTTCGAGTAGCCGGGTAACAATGTGATGACCTATCCCGTTGTTTCGAAATCTTTCCCTGACATATATATTCATAAGATAAGCACAACGCCCGGTCGGATTGTCGGGAGAAGGCAATTCGTCAGTAAAGCAGACTGAGCCACATCCACATTCCTCACCGTCATATTCGGCTACAAACGCAATATGCGATCCATCATTGATATGCGCTCTGTAATATTGGCGGTTGGCGACCAACAGTCTCGGGTTTGGCACCTGCCCGAATACATTTCTAATAACCTCTATTCTCCAGCGCATCAGCGTCGGCAATGCCTTTATCTCCTTCAGAGTTGTCATCATATACCGCCTTCCTTCATTACCACAGGGAGAGCTTCGACATCGACTTTTCCTCTTCTGGTCAATGGTATCTTATTGATTTTTACAAAGAACTCAGGCACCATGAAATCTGTCAGGCGATCTGACAGCCATTTTCTAATGTCATGTAACTTGCAATTATCTTTAGGTATAATATATGCTGTCAGATAATGCAGCCCGTTATCATCAAGAAATGCACGTACCACTCCACGCTCGACCTCAGGACAAGTATTGAGCACATTTTCCACCTCATCAGGTTCGACTCTCTTACCGAGTATCATTACCTGATTGTCACGTCTGTGGAGGAATGCAAGATTTCCGTCAGGCAGTTCATAGCCGAGATCTCCGCTGCGGTACATGCGTGTGCCATCGGCCAGAGTAACAAAATTTTTCTGTTCAGGTGGATTACCTAAATATCCTCTGCTGACACCTTCGCCGAAAATACAGATCTCACCGATCTCCCCCTTTGGCAACTCATTCTGATTCTTATCCATGATTTTAACCTCGACACCTTTTACAGCTTTGCCGACAGGGAATGTGCCGTCTTCAAGCGGTTGGGCATTGTCAACTCTGAAGTAGTTGGAGCAAACGGTGGTTTCCGATGGCCCATAGGTGTTATAGATTTTGACACCTTTGTCGCGTAGGTTTGTGATGTAGCTGCCTCGGATAACATCGCCGCCACTGATGATAAGTTTTATTGATTTTGGTATTTCCGGAAGTTTGTTCATCTCGGCGATGAGGTAGGGGAACCCATCAATTATCGTTACACCATGTCGCTCCACAAATCTCAACAGTCCCTGCAGAGAGCCGTTGTGAACCGGCGTTGACGGAATACATATTGCCGCGCCGTTAAGGAGGGTAGTGTAGACTTCCTCGACAAAGATATCAAACGAGCATACCGAATACTGCAGCATGACGTCACCGGGACCGGTTTTGAATTCTGCTTCGAAGGCTTCTGAATAATTAACTACCGAATGATTTTCGACGACCACACCTTTAGGTTTACCTGATGTGCCTGACGTATATAGTACGTAAGCCACTCCGTCAGGAGTCGAGCGGTCTGCCATTTTCTCTTTAGCCGGTTTGAGGTGCCTGCAAAAACTATCTGTTATAATCAGGTTTACCCCTGCCGTATTCATCATATAGTCGATGCGCTCCTGCGGCAGGAATGGTTCAGCCGGGATGTAAGCAGCTCCGCTTTTTAGGATGGCGAGCATTGCGGCAATCTGTTCCGCACCGTGGTGCATCACTATGCCGATGAAGGCTTCTCTGCGATTATAAAATTTTGAGAGAATGGAGTCAACCATCTCATCGAGCTCTGAATATGTCAACGTCCGCTCGTCTTCAATGATTGCCGGACTGTCAGGATATTTCTCTACTATCTCCCTGAATCGGGAGTAAATTGTTCGTTTGCTATTCATCATATTAATTTTTCATAAGTATATAAGGAGTTATGGGCTATTTTGGTTCATAATCCTTGGTTACAGGCAGAGACGATTCGGGATATAGAATTAATTGTTAAAAAATATAAATTAAGTCTATTTATTTCAGGTTAAGTCTTGTGCAAGTCAAAAAAAAAAAATAACTTTGGGCGATTTAATAAAATAAATGATATAAAACTTAAAAAAAGATTTCACTTCGATCTTTTAATGATCAAACTCTAAAATAGATAGAAACGAATCGCATTTTGGGTGAACTCTTTTTTGATTACAACAAAGTTAGTGGACTCAGATTATATCTAATATAGTAATTATGTTTAAGACTTTTACCATTACATTACTGTTCTTTGTGATGAGTAGTTCGATGTATGTTACATTTGCACAGCGCAAAGACACTGATGCTAAGATATCTCGAGAGTACTACAAATCAGGCTGTAGGAATAGAAAAATCATCGGTAATGCAGATGTTCGTATTCTATATGCTTTCAACGCAGAGGACCTTCAAGATAAAAATACATGGATAGATGAAGGACAGCTCAAAATAACCAGAGGTCTGTCACAGTATAGTAGTCATTTTGAAGAGGTTAACGAAGATAGTTTAGCTAAGTGGCTCAAAGAACACCCTAATTCTTCTGTCGTTCCTCCGGCTCGGTGGATTCAAGGATACAAACCCGATCACTGGATTGAATATCAGTATTCTAACATCGTAATTAAGGGAAATATTTTGGAGGAGTGGGCTTCAATGCCGAGAGAAATTGAGGAAGATAATATGATGTATACAGAAGAATTTCCTCTCCAGAGCTGGAAGATTGAGCCTGAAACTCAGATAGTTTGTGGTTATGAGTGTCAAAAGGCAGTTTGTCATTGGCGTGGAAGAGACTATGTTGCATGGTTTACCAGCGCGATTCCTGTTTCAGCCGGTCCTTGGAAATTCGGCGGATTACCGGGATTGATAATGAAAATCAGCGATTCTAAAAACGATTATTCGTGGGAAGCTGTAGCTGTGAATAAAGGTTCTTTTCCAATCTACGGTGAACGCAGAAAAAAATATGTAAAATCAACTCGTGAAAAGGTACAGAAATTGCAACGGGAGTTAAACGAGAACTATTTTAAAACTACCGGTACAAGTGTAGTCCAATACAAGACCGGTAAAGTAATCTCGTCACGCAAACATCCTTATACTCAACTTGAACTTGAGTAATGAACCGTATCTTGACAATCATATTATTTGCCTTGATAGGTTTTTGCAGAGTAGTGGCAAATGTGATTGTCTCCGGAAAAGTCGAAAGTACTGATGGGGAGACTTTGCCGGCGCTGATCACTGTGTTGGATGGGAATGTTATTAAGGGATACTGTTCTGCTAACGAAGACGGTAATTATTCGTTGTCTTTTGAGTCATCATCTCCAAATGTTACTCTCAGGGTAGCGTTATTCGGCTTTGAAACGGTTGAAAAGATAATAGAAGTCAAGACTCAGCGAGTTGATGTAACGATGGTTGAGAAAACTACTGAATTGAAGGATGTAGTTGTCGTTGCAGATAAGATTACCCAACGAGGTGATACTATAAGCTATCTTGTAGCACCATATAAAGATGAAAAGGATCGTGTTATCGGCGATGTGATTAAGAAAATGCCCGGACTTGAGGTTTCCGAATCAGGTCGTATAACTTTTAACGGCAAAACCGTAAAGAATTTCTATGTTGAGAATATGGATTTGCTTGAAGGACGTTATGGAATAGCTACTAACAATATCTCAGCAAACGATGTGGCCTCGATTCAAGTTTATCAGAATCATCAACCAATCAGAGCCTTGCAGGGCAGAAGTGAAACAACTGATGTGACATTGAATATCACCCTCAAACCTTCGGCTCGGGGCACCTTCTCCTTAAACAATATGGCCGGAATTGGCTACGAACCAATGATGTGGGCAGGGGAAGCTGTTGCAATGTATTTTGGGAAAAAGACTCAAACCATCACGACATACAAGGGAAATAACAGTGGTGATAACGTTTCAGCCGAACAGACTAATCTGGCCGGAGACGGTGAAATGCAATTCTTTAATAAAGCGCCACTATCAGTGGTATCTCCCGGAGCACCGGGCGTAGCACTGAAACGCTATATGAACAACCGTTCCAATACTGTGAGTACCAACAATATTTTTAAGTTAGACTCAACAACAACCGTGAATTTGAGTCTTGCTTATATTGATGATGCTCTGCGCAATAACGGTGAATCAACTACCGAACAGTATTTGCCAACAGGTGACTACAGATGGATTTCTCAAAAAATATCCACCATAGACTACGTTCATAATCTTCGCGGTTCAAGTACCTTTAAGAAGAATGCATCAAATCTCTATATATCTAATACTCTCAATGTCAATGCGGCTTGGAATAAGGTAGATGGTAATGCCAATACAACATCAAGTTTTATGAATAATTCGGAGACGGTTGGACAAAGACTTGAAAATCCATCTTTCTCGATAGATGACAAAATTGGCATAATTTCCAACTTAGGTTCTAGATCATTGAATTTTAATCTTGCTTTGGGTTGGAATCATAAGCCTCAAACTCTAACCATTACTCCCGCATCTATATTTGGAGAAACAGATGAGAATGAAGTAAGACAAGATTATACTACAGATGATTTCCGGGCAGAAACCTATACCGGAATCGGGTATATTTTTAACGAACTCTCTTTAAATTTACACGCATTTGGTAATGTGGATATTGAATCAGTATCCTCTCAAATGAATGGTTTCAATTTTGAAACTCCCTCTTTATCTGAAAACAAATACACTTTCGGAAAAGGTGAGGTTGGTATAGAACCTCGCTTAGCCTATACTTTCAAGGAATTTCATGTTGAGTTAAATCTCCCGGTGGCTTACAACGTCCAATGGCTTAGGGATAGGCTGGATAATGCTCGAGACATGACATGGAATTATCTGAATGTAATGCCAAGCGGCAAAATTACTTATCGTTTAGGGAAAAGTTGGTGGGAGGTGAATACCGCTTTCTACAATATGCGCGATAATTCCGGCAGAGCGGCATCTGGTGTCATTATGAGTGATTACCTTTCTTTCAGGCAATATCTTATTGAAAAAACTTTGACTGATAAAACATGGAACACTACAATTGGCTATCATTACTCTAATCCTTTGATTCAGCTTTTCGGCAATGCATCAGCCGGCTGGTTAAGAAGCAGTCAGAACGCTACCACCGGTTATGAGTATGATGGATTGGCTACAGTAAGAACTGTCTATGACATTCCATATCAGTCCGACAGACTTACATTTTCTGCAAATGTTAACAAAGGATTGGGATTTTGGGAGTCAACCATAAAGCTTACCGGTAATTATAGTCTGAATATGAGTCAGCAGATTATCAACAGCGAACCTATTGACTTTAAGTCTCAGTTTTGGAGCACAAATCTGATGTTTGCCGCCACCCCGGCAAGATGGATGGGCGCGGCTTTAGGATTTGCTTATGGTGAGAGTAAGAGCTTTACTGAATTAAACAAGACAAAAGCACCGATTGTGCGTCAATATTCCGGCCGATTGGATCTGAATTTTTTTCCTCTACAGCGTATGGTAGCGAATTTTGCCACTGAAAATAACTACACAAATATGACTGATGGAGGAAGAAACTCTCTTTTCTGTGATCTCAAACTTATATAT
>CAMWNL010000076.1 GCA_947175585.1 uncultured Bacteroidales bacterium
GTCATGCTCCGAACCAGCCATAGAAATCGTCGGCTACGGCACCGAGCGCATCGAAGACGAAGTAGCGTCGCTCTTCCCCGACAACCGTATCATGCGCATGGACCTCGACACGACTCGCAATAAAGACAGCTATTCTCAGATAATCAGTGATTTCTCGGCTCACAAAGCCGATATCCTGGTCGGCACTCAGATGGTGACCAAGGGTCTCGATTTTGCCGATGTCGACATTGTCGGGGTTATAAACGCCGACACATTAATCTATTACCCCGATTTCAGAGCGTCGGAGCGAGCCTTTAATATGCTCGAACAGGTTGCCGGGAGAGCCGGACGCCGCGACGCTACTGGCAAGGTCCTGATACAGACCCGACAGCCTGACCATCCGGTCATACGCCACGTCAGCAACCATGATTTCCTTTCATTCTACAGCGAGGAACTTGAGGAACGCCGTCTCTATAATTATCCGCCGTTCACACGAGTGATCAACATCTATCTCAAGCATCGCGACCCTGACAGGCTGAACGCCTTTGCCAACGATTATGCCACCCGTCTGCGCACACTCTTCGGCAACCGTGTCAATGGTCCCAAAGAGCCGCATGTCAGCCGCATACAGTCACTCTACATACGCTCTATCATGCTGAAAATCGAGACCGAGGCGTCGATGGCAAGAGTCAAGCAGATATTGCGCGATCTTTTTGTAGAGATCCAATCATCACCGACGACACGCGGATTCACCATCTACTACGACGTCGACCCGGCTTAATATTTTGACCGCGCCGCCAAGCGCGCACGGGTCATCTGCTCCCTTACCCCACCCTGTTCCAAAAAAATCTCCTGCTGCGCCTCGACCAGTTTCCTCAACATATAAGTCGACTGATTGATAAGCGTCAACGCCATATTGGCCAGTTCCTCATCATTGAGACGGTCGAAAAGCAGACGGTAGCCGGTCTCAAACTCTCGGCTCCGCACATAACTGCGGAGGGAAGCCATGCGCGGATGCTTCACGCTCCACAACGCCAATCCTCTTACCCTCAGATAATCCTCATAATCGAGCATCAGTTCTTCGAGACTCGCCAGCGAGACATTTGTAAGCTTGATTTCCATCTCGGCAGAAGTAGTAGCCGCCTTGCTCCCCTCAGCAATATTCTGCTTACCGCTGCGCGCCGCCTGAATCATCTGGTCAATGGTCCGGTCACCTTTCTTAAGATAACGGCTACAAAAATAAAACGTCAGGTCATAAATAATAACCGTCATCTTATAGACCCTAAGTTGCCGGTAACCACCTTTTTGTTTAAGAAAACCAGTCATGGAGCAAAAATAAAGTTAACGGCAAAATAACATTACAATTAAAGAGAATTTTTTTAGTGTCGGACTTGTCTGACCGGTCGGACAAGTCTGACACAGCATCGCGGCATACGCCGCGATGCAAGAATTGCAAAAGTAAATTTACTTATAAATCAGCTTGATAGGTAGAGCATCAGAACTACTTTCAGCTGAATAATTCTGATAATAATTATTATTTGAACTGAAATTTCCTAAAGACCCATAATCATAAGGATTAAATACAATTGTTAGATAATTAATGTCCCAAGAAGCATAATCCGGAGCATAAGCCGTTTCAGGCCTATATCTTGAATTTGTTCGTTTGTCTGTAACTACAGGCTTTTTAATCCAATATACCGCACCAGGAGTACGGTAAAGATTATATGTCAGCGGACGGTAATAGTTATTGTTATTTGTGCTAAGATTGTACATTGGTTGGGTAACACCACCATAGGAAATACTACCTGCTGAGGTACCTGTTATTTTATTCGGTTCGTTGTTATTAAATGGACCCGGAGCGGTTCTCGTACGTCGTGCCTGGCCAACAGCACTTAGAGGGAATAAAATATTATTACCACTCTTATCATCAGAATCATCATAAACAACACAAACACGCATTCCAAGTGGAGTGCCTTTTCCACTATTATTATAGTCCGTATAACCAGTAGCATCAGTTATAGAATGAGCGGTTTCAGTAGCTCCATCTGCATACGCTATGCCATAACCAAATTTGCATTTATCACGAAGAGCTTCAAAATTTTTAGTGGTAGGAACAGTAAACTTCTCTCCATCCTGAAAACCTCCGACAGCCGTCCAAGTATCAGCCCACTCTTTATTATATGCAAAATCAGTTCCATCATATCTATCACTATTTGTCCAACCAAGTCCCCATATAGTATTCCATACAGAAGATCGCGTTGAGACTGCATTAGAACTATTAATGTACGCAGTCGACAAGTTTACGTCAGCTATTGATTTCAACCAACCGTAATCCTTATTATTTTCTTCTCTTATCGAGTAATTATATTGACATCTTTTCAGGTAAGAACCAACAGAAAGAGGACTTTGGGTTAAAGCAACCGGAACCTCCGTGGGAGTAGCTGCATCCTTACCATCGCGATCATTTGGATTTGCCGTAGCATATACATTATAACAACTCCAATTAGCATCACCAAGGTAAACCCCTTTATGATAACCTTGTCGGACGAAGATAAGATGAACACAATTGTAGTCGTTATACTCTACCTTTATAATTCCGCAACGTGTATCTTTCGGGCCGATAGTTGATTTAGGCTCATACGTAAAAATTATATCTTCGTCAGTTGATCCTTTTATATACTCGCCTATCTTTTCAACCTTTTGATTATCATCACCTTTAAGTCTGATGAAATCCTCTGTCTGACACAATATTGATGCTCGCCACGGGCCAACTGAACTATAGTTGACGTAGTCTTTTGAACCGGCACCTTTTAAAACTTTAAGTTCAATCTTAAATGGATCTTTATTATTATTATCCCTATAAATAGCTTTGGGATTTTCTATACGAGGTACCTGAATTATACGGCATTCCTTTTCGGTACAATCATTATCCTCACTATCTTTAAATGTAACGATATTACCCGATGGATCTATCAATGTAAATTTTACTACTGCAACACGCGAATAACAGTTAAAGGGATTATTACCGGTAAAGTCAGATGCCGGTACCATCTCCTTTTGACGGGTGTACATAGGAATTGTAAGACTAACTGATTGGTCAATCTCATCGAAATCAGCATTGTCATTTCCACTAAGATGGTATTCATTAAAAGCAATCTCCTCATCGTCATAATATTTTTTCAACCAATCGTTTGCAGCCGAACCATAGTTATAACCCTGACCTATTATATCTCCCTTATTTTCACGTAACGAGAGAAAACCAACATAATTAGCCCCTTTATATATATTTTTATATGCAGGTTCATTCCATGCAAAGCCATATATATCATCATAACTGCCCACGAATTGGCTCGGTATAGAATTCTTTTCTATATCATAAGGAATCCAATTATTTTCAATAATTTCAGCTTTAACGGTATAGTTCTTTACCGATTCATCACCTGTAAGGATACGCGCAGGAAAGGCAAGAGGCTGACCATAAAGATATGATATATAATATGAGTCAGGAACTAATAAGGTTGGAGTATGCTCTTTATATGAGATATGCCAGTCTGCTTCGTTGGCCCAGCCTCGGAATTTCAGTGTGAGTTTGTAGTGGTAGTTTCGTTCCGCGTCATAGTTGTAAGTAACGTCTTTGCCGAGCATAAAGCGATATGTAATCGGTCCTTCAGTCAATTTATCCCTATTCTGACTCTCATAATAACCTTTTACCTCAATGTAAGTGCCGTTAAGTTTTTTATCCTTAAAATCATTAATCAGATCACCGTCATCATTATATTTAGGATTATCGATGGCCTCTCCTACCTTATCATTTCCTTCGGTCTGCTGTTCCTTATTATATTGCTCTTGTCCCGGATAATTACCCTGCATATTTTCAAAAAAGTAGAGGGCATCATCAGTTTCGCTATGATTTATCGCACCGGCAAGATTTGAATTCTTTCCACGCGACAAAATGATTTTCCACTTTTCATGATCGGTATTATTACCTTCGCCAGGATTATAGTATGTAAACATCTCTCCTTCGTGGATAAGACCGTCCGTTGAAGGGGTATTACTCTCTCCTAACAGACAGGTCTTGGGAATATCCAGAATTTGTACTGACTTAATATAAATATGCACCGACTCATTAAGATCAGATGCATCAAATTTGATTGTGACTTTTGAGACGAGGCGTTTGATCCAGGAGTGGAGATTTACTGTCTCTTTGTTTAGGATAAGTGTCGGAGCTTCAAATCCTTTTGATGTCTGGTCTTCGGCAGGAGTGAAATAGCCAAACATGGCATTAATCTTGCTGAAATCAGGATTTTCAGTCTCCCCGACAGTCTCCCACGCGATAGTTCGCGATTTGAGGTAGTCAGGATTATTCTGTCCCTCTGCAGACAAATCATAATCATCAAGATCGAGGTTTGCTACGGCGTAGAGCTGATAGCGTCCGAATGGAATATTATTTAAAGTGAATTTCGCACGTGGTGTCGCTTCACCTGTCGGGCCGAGGTTATCACCTGTCTCTGCGTCACCCGGTTCGGTTGTTCCATTTTCCACAGAATAGCCAGGCAGGGTGTTGGCCTTTACTTTATCGTAGTAAACAGCCTTGCCATTGACAACCGAATAAATCACGACCCAAAGTTGTTCGATTTCATTGACTGCATTTCCTGCAGAACGCGATTCGAGCGCCGGTTCAAGATCATGGAACGAAACTGTGACAGGCAGATTGCAGACGCCGTCACCAATCTCGAAATCATCAGGGTTATAGAGTCTGTCATCCATACAGGAAGTCAACGCGAGAGCAACGAACGCGAGAAAAGTAAGTATGTATCGTGATAATGTCATTGTCATGAACGGTTTAAAAGCAGGATTCAGAGAAGATATTTATAAGGTTATTATATTATGGTTGAATTTGAAATTCAAGGATTCGTTTTGTTATAATAGTCCGGATCAAGTCCGAAGAACGGCTCAAGCGTGCAACTGCGGTAGGGCACAAGCTCGACCTCTAAGTTCAACACGTGCTCAATACTTTGTATGTTAAGAGTATAGATATGATTTCTTAAAATCTCAGTACCGAAATTGAACTGTTGACCGTTATATCCAGCCATTGGCACTTCAAAAGTCTTTTGTGTCAAGGGTTTTCCGTTCTCATCAAGATCATAGGTCACATTTATCGAAAAACCGGGTATAGCCGGTGACTGCAATATCTTCTGTTCGGGGATGTAAGCGGACCAGGTATTGTCTGTCTTCAAAAGGGGCATTTGGTGTTGGGTGCCCTCACAGGGGTTTGCGGTCTCGACCTGATAGCCGTTAGCGTAATTAGCCGCGTCATAGGGGAGCATATATGCCATATCGGTTGCAGTCGTAAAGGTGACGGATTCAATGCGAGGAAGTCCTGTCTCGTCATCACGGTTTTGGATAGCATCTATAACCTTAACTTTTGACACGGAACGCAACATTGACATATCGTCGCCCTTAATCGGTGCGTCAGGTCGCGAGTTATTAATTCTCAAACGTGTTTCTTTGAAAGATGTGATGCCGTACATCGGAATCTTCGCACCCATCACAAGGTTACCGTCATTTGACTCCGTCGGGTAAATCTGACCGAAAATATTGTAAGACCACTCAGATGCCTTTTTCATCAGATCATCGAAATAGGCGCAATCAGATTCGGAAAGATTATCATACTGTCTGCCGGTATTTGCAAAGGCAACGATTTTGAATTCGACATCATCGTTAGCCGGCACAAGATTGTCTATATCGCTTTTAGGCACAGATACACGGACATTGAAAACACTCGGTCCGCCAGAGATATTTGTATGGGGATCAGTGTTTGTGGTTATATCGGTAACTCTCATAATCAACGGTTCACTGTCAGACCGCACCGCATAAATATAGAAAGCGAAATCGTCGGTATATATGCGGTCTTCAAACTCCGGCAGGTCACTGTCGGTTTCGTCATGGTCGTGATTAGTATCCGTACGGGAGTTCGCGTTGGACTGAGCCACCATGCGGAATGTAAGGTGGATATATTGCGACTCATCCATTTCTTCACGCGGCTCACAATCTTCGGTTGCGGAACAGCCGAACAGAAAAAATGACAGCGTGAGAATTATGAGACTATGTTTTAACGAAATCATCATTAAATCTGAAAATTTAGAGTGGCTGATCCTGAGGAGGCACTACAGCCCAACTGTTGATATACACGCCGCCGGCGACATACCAGTTATTATTTTGATCGATAAAGAAAAGAGCCGTGTAATCGTCGCGGCGGTCAAGATACTCCTGATCACCGAATTCGCTGAAGCGGCTGCCCTTCTCCAACAGGAAATATTCGATAAGGGGAACGTGGATGATAGTTACATTGTCATCGTTGCGGACGATGTCGAGATAGGCCTTGCCTCTGTCCATCAGTCGTGAGGTCGACATCTCGAAGAGCAGGGTCGATCTTACGGGGCGTTCGTCCTGACTGCCGTTGACGGGCGCGGCGGTTGTCTCACCGTAGAGAGTGCTCCACGGCGTATAAGTTACTGTAGGGCTCGATGGCTCCACGGCGTTGTCCCAGGCCAGATAAGAATCGGCATAGGTAAATGTGACAGTGAAATCTTTGCTGTCGATAGGTGAGCCGTCGAGATGGGTGAGCATAACGGCGATGTCGTTAGTGTCTTTAATGAGAGGCACCGTGACGGTCATAACAGAGGGTTTGAGGGGGTCAACGATATAGTTGACATCGCTGACGACGCCGTTGAAGAGTGATTTGAAGTGAGAGGAGCTGATGTTGAGTCCATCGCTTTCGAGCATACGGAGCTTGATCTCAAGGTCATCTTTTGACTCAGGCTCGTAGGTCGCAAGATTAAAGTCATCATTATCTTCCAGACCACACCAGGCAACGAAGTCATAGGTTCCCTCGCCGAGCGGAGTCTCCATGATATAGTCAGGACGAGTCAGAATATCGCCGGAAGCGGCACCTGACCAAACAAACGCACCTGTCTTGTCAAAGGCCCAGACATTGACACTCTTAACCTGAGAGGCGAAGGCATCGGCCTTGAGCAAATTATAGTTGAACACAAACCGCAGCTGCAAGCCCGAGGGACACTCGTCGAGATCATCGTAGATGAAAGAGTCGCATCCGGTTAAGGTGAATGCGGCGAGGCAAATGGCGCCCAGTCTGAGTTTGTTTTTAAAAAAGTCTAGAAGCATAATCAGTTTTAGAAAATTTATATATTCCCGGGGAGCGGATTCCCCCCGGG
>CAMWNL010000077.1 GCA_947175585.1 uncultured Bacteroidales bacterium
GATAAGAGGACCGCACTCGGTCATGCCGTAACCGACTGTTAACGGGAAATGTATTTTTAACAGAAATTCTTCCACCTCGGGATTTAATGGAGCACCCCCGACTATCACCTCTTCGAAATTGCCGCCAAATGCGTCGACGAGTTTTGCCCTGATGCGACTGTAGATGGCTTTGTCGAGCATCGGCACTGAAAGAACCCAGCGTATCGAAGGCTTGGAAATCATCGGTAATATCACCTTTTTATATATTTTCTCAAGGATCAAAGGCACACATATCACCAGCGAAGGTTTGACTTTGCGGAGAGCCGTCAGCAGCAGTTGAGGGGTCGGTTGCCGCCCGAGCACTGTTACATGTGAGCCGGTCGCCATCGGAACCAACATGTCAAATGCGCAAGCATAGGCATGGGCGAGCGGAAGGAATGAGAGAGCTCTCGACCCTTCATAATGCAATCGGGACCGTAGTCCGAACACTACGTTACCCCAGAGATTACGGTAAGTCAGCATAACGCCTTTAGAAAAGCCCGTTGTCCCCGACGTATAATTTATTACGGCAGTTTCGTCGTCAGGTCGGGGGGTATATTTTATGTCTGCAGGGGTGAAGCCCTCGGGATAACGTTTGTTAAAGAAGCGTGTCAGTGATTTTATGATCTGTGACGGTGCTCTGCGTTTTCGGTCAGTGTAGCGTCCGGTTCTTTCGGTAATGACTTTTCTTGATTCGAGTCCTACGACGCAGTTTATTTCAGGCAGTTCGTCAAGATTCATTTTCTCCCAGATGCTTTCATTGATAAACATGACGTTGGCATCTGAATGATTGATGATGTTCTGGGCATCAACCGGGTTAAAATCGTTGAGTATAGGCACAATTACAGCTCCATAGGTGATTGTGCCCATAAATATCACAATCCAATTGACAGAGTTGCGTCCCATAAGCGCCACTTTATCACCCGGTTTCACCCCGGCGAGCTCATAGAAGAGATGTAGGCGTGCGATTCGCCTGGCGAGCGCGCCGTAAGTCATCGTGCGGCTACCATAGTCAGTGAGAGCCGGCAGTGTAAAGTTATTTGAAAAAGACTCCTGATAGATGGTCAGCAAATCAGGATACTTTGCATAATGCTTGATATCGTCCATGCCAAATTGGATAAATGTGTATTTATTATAAAACAAACCTGCACAGTGCATTGTTCTATTATGCTGCCGTACAGGTCTGAATATTGATGGATATGTTTAGCCTATCTTTTCGTCGAGCGATTTTTTGATTGAACCGAACACGCTGTTAACGTCACCATTACCATCGATTGCATGATATTTACCTTCATTGATGTAGAAGTCACGCAGGGGTGAAGTCTGGTTGTGATATACATTCAGACGCTCGCGGATTGTGTCGATATTGTCGTCTGCGCGACCTGATTCCTTGCCGCGTTGAAGCATACGCTTTACAAGATCGTCTTCGTTCACTTCGAGACCGACTACTGCGTGAACTTTTGTTCCGCGCTTGCCGAGCATGTCATTGAGTGATTTGGCCTGGTCGATAGTGCGGGGGAAACCGTCAAAGATTACGCCTTTTGAAGTGAGCTCGGGATTGCTGTCAAGGACATCCTCAAGCACCTGAATCATGAGGTTATCCGGAATGAGATGTCCCTGAGAGATATATTGATTTGCGATATTACCGAGTTCTGTGCCTTCAGCAATATGGCGACGCAAAAGTTCGCCGGTCGAAATGTGGTGGAGTCCGTATTCATCAATCAGACGCTCGCTCTGAGTGCCTTTGCCGCTACCCGGAGCTCCAAAAATTACGAGATTTAACATTATGCCTTGTGTTTGTAATGAAATGTGTACCTGTTGGTTTATTAATCGTTATAAATAATTGTCAGTCTTTAAGCACGTAGATGTCGTTGAGGTCTCGCGCTTTTTCGTTAATGTCGAGTCCGAAACCGATTATAAATTTTTTTGGTATGTTGAACCCGACATAGTCCGGCTTAACCGGCTTTTCAAGAGCTTCGGGTTTATAGAGGAGAGTGGCTATTTTTATTTCGCTCGGATTCTTCTCCTTGAGGGTGGCGATGAGGTTATGGATGGTGTTGCCGGTGTCGACAATGTCTTCGACTATGATGACAGTGCGTCCCTCTATATCTTTTTCGAGTCCCATCAGCTGGCGCACTTTACCTGTGGTGCTGGTGCCTTCATAACTCTTAAGGCGGATGAAAGCGATTTCTCCGTCAATGCCTTCTGCAGCTCTGAACAGGTCGGATGCAAAAGGAAATGCGCCGTTAAGCACACATAAAAATAGGGGCGATTTGCCTGCGCAGTCACGCGTTATTTCTTTGCCCAGAGTTTTAATTCTGGCGTCTATTTCTTCTCTCGAAATGTACGGCACGAAAGTCATGCCTTCATATTTCACTTCTTTCATCGCAGATTTCAAAAATAATTACGCAAAGTTAATCATTTTTTTCGAGTGAAACATCATTTTTTGTCGTTTGGCAACATCTCGTTATAATGTACGTAAATAAAAAGGACGCGTCTCAAATGTTAAAACGCGTCCTTTAGTATGATTTATAATGCTAAGCCTTTGTGTCACCTGATTGAGTTTTTGTCTGTGTCGCTTGTGTGGCGGCCGAGTTTTCGGTCTGAGCCTGTTGCGCGGCGAGATTCTGTGACGTCGTGTTGACTATGACAGTGCGCGGCGGTTGTTTGGGAAGCACACGTGTCGAAGCCGGTGAGTCGGGAGCTTTAGGATTCTGGAAGAACGGGTAGGGCACGCCGAATACCTCATCGATGTCTCCGCCAGGGCTAAGATAGCCGTCAACAACTGTATCACGGCCCGAAGCATATTCAAATGTATAGAGCTGGAAGGCTGAAAGCATCGCTGCAAGGTGTTCGAAAATCGAATCCTGAATTGCCTCATAAGCAAACCATGCCGAGGTGTTGGCGAAGCAATATACCTGGAAAGGTATGCCGGTTGAGGTCTGAGCGAGGGTCGACACGAAGCAGTCATCTACATGTGATACATGTGGATTGGCGTCAAGCCACATTTTCATATAAGCCCTGAACAGACCGAGGTTGGTGTCGATTGTGCCATTGACGAGTCCGGCAGGATTGTCGACATCAGCAACCTGACCTGCGGCTTTCTGCTCAAGTTTCTTGGTTATGAAAGCATCCATAAACGGCACTTTTCTAATATTATCGAGCATCTCGGGAGTTGCGGGCAACACACTGTCAGCATCAATCATATAGCTGCGGCATACACGTCGGGTGTTGCTCTCAGACATCGAGCGATAGTTGGTAAAACTGCCGCTGACGAGCGAGTAGGGTGGCAGTGATGTGGTCGTCTTGTCCCAGTTTTCCACTTTAACGGCTGTCAGAGACACTTCAGTGACTGTGCCGTTGGCGTCAGTGCCGTGGACAGCAATCCAGTCGCCGACATGCAGACTGTCGTTTTCAGATAATTGCACTCCGGCTACAACTCCGAGTATTGTATCTTTAAAGATCAACAGTAATACGGCTGAAAGACCCGCGAGACCCGCGAGTATAGTTGCAGGTGATTTGTTGACGATAATACAGATTACAACTATGCCGGTTATAATCCACAATATAACTTTGATAAGCTGAGTGAGTCCTTTTAAAGGCAGTTTCTTCTTGTTTTCACGATTGTCAATGTGTGTCCACACGGCACTGATAAGAGCCGATATTGCAATTGTAACCAGAAATGCTATATATATTAATGTAATTCTCGTCAGAATCTCACCGAGATGATTTTTTGATGAAAGGCTGAATTCGATCAATAACAGGAAAACCAGAGGCGGAATGGTGCGACACACCTTTGTGAAAAAATTAGCGCCTGTCAGAGCCTGGTAGGTGTCATTGCTCCAGCGTTTTGAGACCTGAGTGACGATAGACAGTATTATCCATTTGGCGATATAGCCGACGACTAACGCCACTCCTAATACTACGGCTGCATAAAAAATCGAGACTATGGTCTCGTTGTGGTCAAGACCGAAAATTCCTAACAGCCAGTCGACTATTTTCATAATCCATGTCGCTACAATGTAGGTGCTACCCGAAGCTGCACCTGCAAAATGCTCGGCATCAATCGGTTTGTCAACCGAAAACGGTATAAGCGAGGAATCGCAGAGAAGATTAAACATAATGACTTAATAAATGATGAATACTATATAATCTACAAGCGAGTCCATGGTTTTGTTCGTTCAAGCGATGTCAATGACTCAAATTTTAAGTTATCATTTTTTCGTTAATCTATTAGAATTTCTTACTTTTGCAATCAGCAAATTACTTTACTTAAAATATGAAAAAACTTATCGCATCGGCGCTTGCGCTGACAACTATCCTGGGAGCCTCTGCGGCTGACCCGGCCAAGGCTGAGAAAGACTCTGTCGCAGCCCTCAAGTTTACTGACATTATCACTATACCGATCACTTCGGTCAAGAATCAGAGCAAGTCAGGCACATGCTGGTGCTTTGCCGGCACATCGTTTTATGAAAACGAAATCCGCAAAGCCGGCGGTGATTCTCTTGACTTGTCAGAAATGTATTCTGTGCGTCACTGCTATGCTGACAAGGCGGATAAATATGTGCGCACTTATGGTAAGATAAATTTTGCTGCCGGTGGTTCGGCTCTCGACGTTCCCTATGTGTGGTCGCGTTACGGAGCTATTCCCGAAGAAGTTTACTCCGGCTTGCAGTATGGCGAGGACAAGCATAATCACGGCGAGCTAGACGCTACGCTTAAAGGCTATGTCGATGCTATTGTCAGGAAACCTAACCGCCGGGTTTCGACCGCGTGGCGCGAGGGGCTCGACGGTATTCTCGATGCCTACTTGGGCAAAGTGCCTGAAACTTTTGAATATAACGGTAAGACTTACACACCGCAGTCTTTCGCTGCATCGCTCGGCATATCTCCCGATAATTACATAGCGCTCACCTCGTTTACCCATCATCCGTTCTATCAGCCTTTCGACCTCGAAGTGTCTGATAACTGGCTTTGGGCCGACTATCAGAATGTGCCTCTCGACGAGATGCGCGCGGTCGTAGACAACGCACTCGCCAATGGCTATACAGTCGTCTGGGCAGCCGATGTGAGCGAACCCGGTTTCAAATGGAAAGAAGGTAAGGCGACGATGCCGGCCGACACTAAGGAAGATCTGAAAGGAACCGAGCTCTCGCGTTGGGTCAAGCTTGATGAAGATAAGTCTGATAACAAGGAAGAAGCTAAAGCTCCTGAAGAAATCACTGTTACCCAGGAGTCACGTCAGGCTATGTTTGACCGTCAGGAGACCACCGACGACCATGGCATGGAGATTGTGGGTCTCGCCGAGGACCAGTATGGCAACAAATATTATAAGGTGAAGAACTCATGGGGTACTGATCAGATTTATGACGGTTTCCTCTATGTCTCTATGCCTTATTTTGATGCCAAGACCATGGATATCTACGTCAATAAAAAGGCTGTTCCCAAAGAAATCGCCAAGAAACTCGGCCTCTGATTATCTGCCTGTGAAAAAAATAGGTATCCTTTCTGACACCCACAGTTGTTGGGATGATCGATTCGCTATCCACTTTAAGGATTGCGATGAGATCTGGCATGCCGGTGATGTCGGCGATATCTCGGTAATTGCCCGTCTTGAGTCGGTGTGTCCGCTTGTGAGAGCTGTCAGGGGTAATATTGATCATGGTCAGGTGTTGCGCCGTTGTCCGGAGATTGAAATTTTTGATGTCGAAGGCGTTAAAGTGTGGATGACCCATATCGGCGGTTACCCCGGGCGCTATGCTCCGGGGGTGAGACGGATGCTGATCGATGCACGGCCTCAGCTGATGGTTGCCGGTCACAGTCATATTCTGAAAGTGCAGTATGATAAGGAGCTTTCGCTGCTCCATATCAATCCCGGAGCAGCCGGCTATCATGGCTGGCAACGCGAACGCACTCTCATGCGCCTCACTATAGACAACGGAGATATCAAGGATCTTGAAGTCATCGAACTTGGAAAAGCAAAATTAGGATGAAACAATTATTGATTATTTTAATCTTTGCCGGCATCATGATTAGTTGTAAGACTTCAGAGGCAAATTATCGGGCGGCCTATGACAAAGCTGTCGCCGCGCGTGATGCTGAAGACGGTAAAGAGACAATCTATGGCGGCGAGCAGCGCCGTCTGAACCAAAACTTTATCATCAGCGGCAATGACACTATCCCGGTAAATGTTAAAATGGTGTCGGTCGAGACAGAGAAAGGTGCGCCGGTTCCGACATTACATAAATTTATGGTTGTCGCCGGGCAGTTCAAACAGAAGTTCAACGCCATGTCGCTTTGCAAGCGTCTTGTCGAGGCCGGCTATGCCGATGCGGCGGTAGTCCGTACAGCCGAGCCATATTATTATGTGGTTGCGTCTTCTTTCGATAAAATCACTGAAGCTGACTCAGCGATGGCTGACCTTAAGAAAAAGGCTCCGGTCGCGATGAAAGATCCCGTGCCGTTTATCTTGCGCGATCCGCGGAAGTAATCGGCATAAATATGAAAAAAACAAGAGTGAAAAATCGAGCGCATCATGACTCATTTTTCACTCTTGTTATTTTATCCGGCTCAATTGCCGAAACTCAGAGTTGTGTAAAATCTCGTCGAGCCGTCGCCGGAAAGAGCGTTCTGGAAGGTGAGATTGATAAACTGGCCGTTGGGTCCCCACCAGGTTGTCGTCAGGGTTCCGCCGTTGTTTGTTGAGCTGACCGGATTGCCGTAGTTTCTCACCAGCGTGCGGTAGGTGGAGTTGTAGCGGCTCATATTATAGACCGGAGTCGAGTAGACGAATTCCGACGCATAAAGCCCTCCGTTATTGTAAAAGAGCGTTGCGTCAGGCCAAAGCATGTTAAGCATTGATGCATTGGCTACATAGACCGCGTCATTGCCATAGCCCGTTACGTTATATCCACTGTTCATCAGGGCGTTGATGCTTATGTTGATGGCCGAGCCTAACGTCACACCGAGTATTGTCTGAAACGGAGTCCAGCCCGGAGCAGGGCGGTAAGTCGGAGGCGGAGGAGTGGGACGTTGCCAGGGACGGTGAGCCGGCATGAGCGGACGTTGGGGCGGACGTGGGGGTGGAGGAGTGTGTCCGACGTGATGATGGTTGTTGCCCGGTCTTGGAGCCGGCCCGGCATTATGTCTGTCGCATATACACATATCCGAGCCCACGAGACCTCA
>CAMWNL010000078.1 GCA_947175585.1 uncultured Bacteroidales bacterium
TTAAACTATACACAATAAGCTTATGGGACTGACTAAACGATTATTAGAGGAGATCGAAGCGCGCATGGCGCGAGGTTATGATGTGCCAGACCGTGGAAAACAATTCGTGTGTAACAATCATTTCTTGAATCCATACATTAAACGGTTTATTGTCCGTAATTCTCATATAGGAAAGTGTAGTTATTGCGGTAAGTCAGAGCAGGTTACTGACTTAGCCGATTTGGTTGAGCATATCGCTACACGTTTGACTGATTATCTGGGTAATATTGAGGATCAGGGCCTTTATTGCGCGTCTTCTTTCATGGACAAGGATGATGAAGAACTTAATGTACCAGGATGGGACGAGTGTTGTGGTCTAATCAAGCCTGCTGATGAGAGGGTCTATGAATCATTCGATGAGGTTGCTTGTGATTTCGATTGTTTACCTGATAATGATAAATTATTTGACGATATTGATAGCTGTTTCTTCATAAATAACTGGATTCGTAAGGATCCAGTCAGTCTCGAACCTAATGAAGAGTTGACTTACGCATGGAGAGATTATACCCATGAAATAATCAAGACTATTTCTGATAATGGAATTGATCACACTAAATCATATAATCCCGATGATTTACTAAAGAGATGTAAGTCAAAATTGGGTGAATACGGTATGCGTAATGCAATAGATGTCGTTGATGATTGTGCTTTATTAGCTGGTAAACTGATTAAGACGCTTCCTGTCGGAAGTGTAATATATCGTGGTCGCCCTGATGATAAAGAACACACCTATAGCCAGTTTAATGATCTAACTTCAGCTCCACTCCCTTATGCTAAGCCTAATCGTCTGAGCCAGTCGGGTGTATCCGTTTTTTACGGTTCATTTGATTCTGAGACCCCGGTAAGAGAGATTCTGAATTATTGCAATGGCAATAAACCTGTTATATCGCTTGGTTGTTTTGAAACCAAAATTCCTCTGGAAGTCATAGACTTTACGGATATTCCGCGAGCTAATTTCTGGATGGATGGCGATGATTGGCAGGATTATCTTTTCCTCAAGCAATTTCATGAGGAAATAACTCATGCAGTAAGTGATCGTCTCAATCATATTGAATACGTGCCGACGCAAGTTTTTGTTGATATGTTACGACGTCATTTCCCAAATGTAGGCGGCATAAAGTATAAGAGTTCTCTGACTGGAAAGGCAAACATATGTCTGTTCTATGATAATACGTCATCAACCAGTGTATTGAAATTAAATTCTACGAAAATAATACAGGTGTAATACTCATAAAATAAAGGCATCAAGGCTCCTTATTTTTACGGATTTTAATTCCGAGCCTTTTGAATGTCAGATTTTTATTGTACATTTGCATTAATTTAAGTCAGCTATAGACGTTGACTTGTATCGAGAGTGAACAAACAATATAATAAACAGGCGCAACACTAACACTTTCACAACAACATCCTGATTATCAGCATCATTTTACTCTTCAACGAGGAGGAGTATTGATTAGGCTTCAAACACTTAACTGTAAGAAATTCAAAGAGTTGGCTTTGCAAATCTGCGACCGCCAACTCTTTTTTTGTGTAAAATATACTGTTTTTCTGCGTCTAAAACAGGCGTAAAACGTGCATTCCGGATAAAAAAGAGTACTTGGAGATATGGTAGAGAATTCACAATGGTTTCCACGTCAAAGCGCTGAACTTCGCTATGCTAATTGGAGACAAGGGAGATAACAAGGAGAGGTGGACTTGGTTGGTTTGGACATTAGCCGCCAGAAGCCTTTATGGGCAGTTGAAATCAAATGGTCAAATCTATTCTTTAATAATCCGGGAGATTTGAAATCTCTAAATTATTTCATGGAATCCAATAAGTTGAACGAAGCATTGGTAACCACAATTAGCGAAGCCGGCTGGAAAGGATTGAATGAAAAGAGAATCTATTTTATTCCTGTAGCATGCTATGCCTACACCGTTGGAGAGATACGATAAACCAAAGTAAGTCGATCTATGGAGTATAGTTAGATGTAAAAATAAGAAGAGTGACTTACTATAATATTGAAGTGATTATCTCGTTGGTATATCGTATACGGTCGGTGATTGTCACGCATCTCCATTGGTGGGCTACGAAGCGACTGAAGAAATATTTTCTTCTGCATCGACCTTCAGTCACTGTCCGATATAGGAGCGAGGAAAGAACTCTCAGTACTATGAATTTATTTTAAACAGGTAATACTCAGAGATAAATGTCTTTTTGGAATAGAATTATCAATACAATCAACGGTACGGAAAGTAAACGGACTCAAGAACAGAAAGTGTCCGGAGATTCATCTCGCTATTGTTTTGTAGATGTCGAGATTGGACTGCATGATAGGAAGATTCATGATATTGGAGCCATTAGGTGGGATGGAGCAGTGTATCATTCTGCAAACCGGCGAGAGTTAATGACTTTTCTCAAGGATGTGGATTTTCTTTGCGGACATAACATCATAAATCATGATGCCAAATATTTGTTTGGTGAAAGCTCACACAGTTACAAATTGGTTGATACTCTGTTCTTATCTCCTCTGCTATTTCCTGAACGTCCCTATCATAGATTGGTGAAGGACGACAAACTAATAAGCGAGCAGATGAACAATCCGGTTAATGATTGTGAGAAGGCTCGTGATTTGCTGATGGATGAGGTGGCTCGTTGGGAAAGCCTATCAGCCTCTAAGCAGATGATTTTCGCGACACTGCTTCATGACCATGCAGAGTTTGTGGGATTTTTAGCTTTTGTTGGTGCGGAAGTTGGATTCAAGGAATCTTTGGCTCAGCAAATTTATTCGGAGTATAGGGACAAGATTTGCCAACATGCCGATATTGACAGCGTGATAAAGAAGTGGCCCATTGAGCTGGCATACGCATTGGCATTGATAGACACTACAGATTATCGGTCTGTTACTCCGGCATGGATTCTGCATAACTATCCGAAGGTCGAGAGTGTAGTGCGACTTCTTAGGCACACCAAGTGTAGTGAAGGCTGTACTTATTGCAATAAGGAACTTGATGTTCATGTTAATCTTAGACGTTTTTTTGGATTTAATGAGTTTCGAACTTATGATGGAGAGCCGTTGCAAGAAAATGCGGTTCGTGCGGCAGTTGAGCAGAAATCGTTATTATCCATTTTCCCTACGGGGGGAGGTAAATCCTTAACATTTCAGTTGCCGGCCTTAATGGAGGGACGTTCTGTATATGGTCTTACCGTAGTTATCTCACCCTTACAGTCTTTAATGAAGGATCAGGTGGATAATTTGGCTGAGAGAGGGATCACTGATGTTGTCACGATAAATGGTTTGCTTGATCCGATCAGCCGTGCAGAAGCTATCAATCGAGTGATGGACGGGGATGCATCTTTGCTATACATATCCCCGGAAATGCTTCGGTCAAAGACAATAGAAAGGATATTGCTGGCACGCCATTTGGTACGTGTCGTAATAGATGAGGCGCACTGTTTTTCCTCCTGGGGTCAGGACTTCAGAGTTGACTATCTATATATTGGCAAATTTATTAGCCAGTACCAACAGATAAAGGGGTGTAAGCCAATACCGATATCCTGTTTCACGGCTACAGCAAAGCAGAAGGTAATACAAGATATCTGTGATTACTTTAGAAAGACGCTTAATATTGAACTTCAGATTTTTGCATCGTCTGCAGCCCGTAATAACCTGCATTATTCTGTGATACATGTAGATACGGATGAGGAGAAATATTTAAAGCTACGCTCACTTATTGCAGAATCCTCATCTCCCACCATAGTATACGTTTCTCGAACTAAACGTACAAGACAATTAGCGGAGAAACTTACCCGAGATGGGTTCAAAGCATTGCCTTTCAATGGCAAGATGGATGCAGAAGATAAAATCGCTAATCAGGAAGCATTCATGAATGATCGGGTACGCATTATTGTGGCAACTTCTGCCTTTGGAATGGGAGTTGACAAAAAAGACGTGGGACTGGTCATACATTATGATATCTCTGACTCATTGGAAAACTACGTCCAGGAGGCAGGACGTGCAGGTCGTGACCCGCATCTTGAAGCCAGATGTTTTGTATTATACAGTGATGCAGATCTTGATAAGCATTTTATTCTGCTTAATCAGACGAAGCTTAGTATCAGTGAAATACAACAGGTTTGGAAGGCTGTAAAGGATTTAACTAAGCAACGTGTGAATGTGTGTTGCTCTGCTTTAGAGATCGCACGACAGGCCGGTTGGGATGACTCGGTCACTGATATTGAGACCCGTGTGCGAACGGCTATAGCGGCATTAGAGCAAGCCGGGTATTTAGAGCGTGGAAACAATGTGCCACATGTCTATGCCACCGGTATAACCGTAAAGAACGTTGATGAAGCCCGTCGGCGTATTACAGAGTCATTGTTATTTGATAATGATGAGGTAGAGAAGGCCATACGCATAATAAAGTCGCTGATATCACAGAAGTATACATCCAGAGCAAAGGATGCGGAAGCTGAATCGCGCATAGATTATTTGGCAGATATTCTCGGTATCAGAAAGGAGGATGTAGTATCCAGCGTAGTGCGTATGCGTCAGGAGGGTATTCTTGCAGACTCAAAAGACATTTCTGCTTATCTTCATGACGCGGGTGGATCGGAAAACAAGTCGAAACGTCTATTGGAGCGTTTCACAAAACTCGAACGTTTTATTCTCGGACAAGTTTCTACTGAGACAGGCCATTTTTCATATAAGCTGTTGAATGACAATGCTCAAAAGGAAGGCATTGTTACAGCGACAGAAAAGGACATACGTACATTATTATATTTTCTGACTATTAAAGGATATACCCGAAAGAAAGATGACGGTATAAATAATATTGAATTGACGTTTCAGGCAGATATGATATCAACTCTGAAACGGTTTGAAAAGCGTCTTGAAATATGTCAGTTTACAATCGGATGGTTGTACAGACTTACATCGCAACCCAATGAAGATGGGTCAGAAAAAAAGGAAGTCCGCTTTTCTGTCGTAGAGCTACTGAATGATTTGAGAGCCACCGGGGACACACTGCTGGGAACCATGAGTAATGTGCAACTGGAAGATGTGGAGGAGGCTTTGTTGTATCTGTCAAAAATTGGTGCCTTGAAACTTGAAGGAGGTTTTCTTGTACTCTATAACGCTATGGATATCCGTCGTATAAAGGATAACAGATTGCGTTACAAACAAGAGGATTACCGTATGCTTGGCGAGTTTTACAAGCAAAAAATTCAGCAGATTCATATAGTGGGTGAATATGCTAATCTGATGGAAATAGACGATAACGCTGCGTTACAGTATGTACATGATTATTTCCAAATGGATTACAAGCGGTTTATCTCAAAATATTTTAAGGGAGAACGTGTACATGAGATAGAGCGTAACGTTACACCGGATAAATACAAGCATATCTTCGGGGCCTTGTCTGAGAAACAGATGGAGATTATATCCGATAAGGAATCTCGCTGTATAGTAGTGGCTGCCGGACCCGGTAGTGGAAAGACGCGTGTACTGGTGCATAAGCTCGCTTCATTGCTGCTGCTTGAAGACGTAAAGCATGAACAGCTTTTGATGCTTACTTTCTCGCGTGCGGCCGCTACGGAATTCAAACAGCGGCTGTTAGGTCTTATCGGTAATGCTGCCCACTTTGTTGAAATAAAGACATTTCACTCTTATTGTTTTGATCTTTTGGGTAGAATCGGCAGTCTGGATGGAGCTAAAGATGTAGTTGCTAAGGCAGCCAAGATGATAGTAGATGGAGAAGTAGAGCCAAATCGCATAGCCAAGACGGTATTGGTCATAGACGAGGCACAGGATATGAGTCATGAGGAGTATGCGCTGCTTCGTGCCCTTATGTCATTCAATGAGGAGATGCGTGTTATTGCGGTAGGAGATGATGACCAGAATATATTTGAATTTCGTGGGTCAGACTCGCGATATATGACACAGTTGTTGAAGGAATCGAATGCCCGATTTATTGAGATGACTGAGAATTACCGGAGTTCGCGCCATGTGGTGAATTTTGCTAATACGTTCGTGAATCAGATACAGGGAAGAATGAAGACGAATCCTATTAAATCAATGAACCTAAAAGAAGGAGCTGTCTTCATACGCCATCATGTATCTAAAACAATGTACGAGCCTCTTGTCAATGATTTGTTGAGCCATCATCGCGAAGGTGCTACTACTTGTGTGTTGACTCAGACCAATGAGGAAGCAGTAATTCTGGTGGCATTGATGCGCAAGAATGGATTGAACAGTAAGCTAATACAGAATATGGATGGATTCCGATTCTGGAATATGGCTGAAGTGCGCATGTTTCTCAAACAAATTGAGTGTGCTTCCCATGCACCGATAATTGCTGATGATGTATGGGAGAATGCGAAACAGAAGACTTTCGCCATGTATGCCAATTCGTCAAGTCTTCATTATCTTCAACGTTGCCTTACGTTGTTTGAACAGACAAATAAGGCAAAATATTATACGGATTTTAAGGAATTTATCTTTGAGTCATCTATTGAGGATTTCTGTGATTTTTCAGGCGCGGATGTAGTGGTGTCTACTATTCACAAAGCTAAAGGACGTGAGTTTGACGATGTATATATGCTTATAACCAAGTCTCAGGCTATTCAGAATAAAGAGTTACGACGATATTACGTAGGGGCGACCAGAGCAAAAGAGCGTCTGTTTATACATACCGATACAACTCTTTTTGATCGTATGCCGGCTAATGAGCATATTGTTTATCAGGAGCAATATGGTATCCCTGACGATATTGTTTTGCAGTTATCCCACAAAGATGTGAATCTTGGATTCTTCAAAGAGCGAAAGAAGGATATACTTGCCCTCAGAGCCGGTCAGACATTGCGTTTCGCGAATAACTATCTCTATGAGTGGAATAGCAATAAGGTGCTTGCCCAATTGTCACAAAAGATGCAGGGCGAGCTACAGCAATGGACGGAAAGGGGATATAATGTCGTTTCTGCATCCATACGGTTTATCGTGGCATGGCGTCCGAAGGATGCACCGCAGGGAGAAAAAGAACATGCCGTATTACTCGTTGATCTGATGCTCAAGAAAGAATCATAGATATTAAATTCTCATGGTGGGGATTCTGTCACGTGGGGCGGGT
>CAMWNL010000079.1 GCA_947175585.1 uncultured Bacteroidales bacterium
GTGCCGTCATGTCCCCTTACAACCATGACCCACGCCAGGCGAAGCAAACACGTACCTATGACAGTAATGACAGTAGGCGTCATGGAGTAGCCCTGACCGCGCAGTGACGCGCCGGCCATTTCGTAAGAGCAGGCGATGAACTGAAATGTAGTGCCGCAATGAATACGCGTGACAGCAAATGCAATCACGGCCGGGACAGTAGTGAATATTGAAACCGCTTCTGGAGCAAATACGCAAACAGTCATATCGAAACACAAACTACCAATAAAACTCATAACTAAACCGGCCTTTAGCACCTGGCCACACCGTTTCAGATTACCGGCTCCGTTATTCTGGCCGGTGAACGCCACAACAGACTGTGCAAAGGCGCTTATAATAAAATAACCGTACAACTCAAAGTTGATAGCGGCTGCAGACCCGGCCATGGCGTCGGAACCAAATGAGTTTATAGCGGACTGGATAAACACATTTGAGAACGAAAACACCATGCCTTGAATACCTGCCGGCACACCAATTTTCAGAATCTTTGACAGCTCTACCTTATGTCGCAACGACATCTTCTTAATGCGTACACAATACGGATCCTGTTCCCTGGTCAAGACTATAAATATTATTGAAGCACTTACACAATTTGAAATCACCGTAGCCCAGGCAACACCATCTACCCCCATTCCACAAATCAGAACAAAGAACAAGTTGAGGCATACATTGACAAGTCCACCGGCCAGCAGAGCATAAAACGGACGCTTCGTATCACCGAAACTCCGCAGAATAGCAGCCCCGAAGTTATAGACCATCATGAATGGCATGCCGACAGAATAAATCCGCAGATAAACCGTGGCCGCTTCAAGAACATCATCCGGAGTGCCGAGTGCATGCAAAATCGGCGTGGCCACGCTCGAACCTACGCACAGCAACAAAACACCACTCAAAAAAGCCAATGCGACAGCTGTCGAAATCGCCCTGCGGACACCGTCCTTGTCAGAACGGCCTATATAATTGGCTATAACGACATTTGCACCGACAGATATACCTAAAAATAAGTTTACTATGAGGTTAATCACCGGACCGTTGCTTCCGACTGCCGCGAGAGCGTGATGACCTATAAAGCGACCTACCACGGCAACATCGACAGAGTTAAAAGACTGCTGCAATACACCGCTGGCAATCAATGGCAATGCAAATATAAACATATTGCGGTAAATATTGCCGCTGAGCATATCGACTGACGATGTTGAAGATTTATGCATAGGACTCCGGTGTTTTGAATTCGTTATGCAAAATTACTTAAAATGCGCAAGCATAACAATGTATCCATTATTTTTCGTAATTTTGAACAGACAAAATATTTAATCTGATGAAAAAAATAATATCATTTCTTTTTGTAGCCGCGATAAGCAGTTCAGCGCTATTTGCTCAGGATCATAGCACTAAGCCTAACAATTATTTCCTAAAGTACAGCGAAACTCCCAATAGTTTAAAACTCTTACCTCCGCCACCGGCTGAATCTTCGGCACGATTTGCCTATGATAAAGAGCAGTATGAATGGGGAAAATCACTTCGCAACACTGATCGCGGTCAAATGGCCGTCAGCGATGCTACATTAGGTACAAACTGGCTTAATGAGGTATTCGGAGAAGCATTCGGCTATACAATCACACCGCAAACAGCACCCGAGATTTGCCGACTCATTGAAAACATGAGGCAGGACGCCGGGGATCTCGCTACCCGCGAAGCCAAGAACCATTATATGCGTACACGGCCGTTTGTATATTGGGGCGAACCGACTGCCACTCCTGACCATGAAGGATTTTTACGGACAAACGGCTCATATCCCTCAGGCCACACAGCCATCGGTTGGGCAACTGCGCTGGTTCTCGCTGAAATCAATCCGGAGCGCGCTACGGAAATATTGCAACGGGGTTTCGAATTCGGACAGTCACGTGTAATCGTCGGTGCCCACTATCAGAGCGATGTCGATATGGGACGTGTTGTTGCTGCCGGAGTAGTTGCATCGCTACACTCTAATAAAGACTTCGAAAAACAACTCAAGAAAGCAAAAAAAGAGTTTAAACGCATCAAGAAAAATTAAATCCATTGAATCTGCAGATAATATAAGGCACCAAGTTCTTGCCGGAAATACTTTGGCGCAGCTAATCTGAATCGGTTAACTGCGCCAAATTATTTATGTTAAACTCGTTTTGTTTATCCTAAGCTCCTGCCTCGGGTAACTGTATGCGGAATGTTGTGCCGACACCGATGGTCGAGTCTTTGACAAAGATAGCTCCATTATGATACTGCTCAACGATTCGCTTGGCAAGAGTAAGACCCAGCCCCCAGCCTCGACTTTTGGTTGTAAAGCCTGGATTAAATACGGTCTTGAAATTCTTTCTTGCAATACCTTTACCGCTATCGGTCACCTCAACTACAGCCATGCCGCCATCAGACATAGTCACAACGGATATACTGCCACTGTCGCCGATCGCATCAACCGCATTCTTTATCAGATTTTCCATAACCCATTCAAACAACGGAGGGCAAGCATTTACCGGAAGATCGCCATCGCTAAGAGTCACGGTCAGAGATATGCGTGGAGATATACGGCTTGACATATATGATGTCGCGTTACTTACAATAGTATTCAGGTCGCAATCCTCCATCTTGGGCTTTGAGCCTATTTTTGAAAATCGCGAAGCTATCATACTTAACCTGTTGACGTCTTTATTCATTTCCGCGACAGTTTCACTGTCAACTCCCATATCAGGCAAAAGCTCCATCCATGCCATAAGTGAAGAAATCGGAGTGCCGAGCTGATGAGCTGTCTCCTTAGAAAGTCCGACCCATACTTTATTCTGCTCGGCTTTCTTTGTTGTAAGTACAGCAAAATAAACGACTACAATAAATGCAAGCATCACGAGCAACTGTACATAGGGATAGTAGCTCAATCGCTTCAGTAATGTCGAATCTTCATAGTAAAGATGCTGCATCGTCTGTGGCGCAATTACTATATGAATGACATTGGGCGTGGTCGATAACTCGGCGAGCTTGGATTGAAGAAAAACCGCGTTGGCTTCGGACATCTCCCCCACTCCGCTGTCATCTCCCTTTTCAGGCAGATCAAGATTGCGATATTGGAGTATATTGCCATCGTCATCAGTCAAAAGCACAGGTATTGTGGTGTTGCGCTCAATTATACCAAGTAAAAAATCAAGGTCCACCACACTCGGTTCGTCAGTCGCTCCAAGATTGATAATCTGTTTTGTCGCATCGGCCCATATTTCCATGCGGTCGCGCTCCTGTGTTGAAAGATCGTTTACAAGGCCATTGGATATATATAGAAAAAAAGCGACCATCGCCGCGGCAGTTATCAACAACGCGGCTTTGCCATATCTTCTGAAATCATATATGCTTGCCATGACTTATCAATCAAATACCCATCAGATCGCGGTAGATGTCAAGGGCCGCCTTTATATTATCCGTATCGACTTCGCAATCAATCCTGACCTCACCGACATTAGCGAGAAGAGTAAAATTAATATGCTCGGGCGATGAATTTTTCTTATCGTGAGCCATTAAAGCGAGAAGTAAAGGATAATCATCACACGTTATATCAAATGCACCGTAAACAGACCGCACATAGGAGGCATACCGGTGTAACACGTCTGACGGAAAACCCTGTAACATCGTTGACATTACCAATTCAACGACTATACCCCACGCAACAGCATAACCATGAGGGACGGGAGAATGTCTGCAGTTCATCGCAAAACTTTCGAAAGCATGCCCTACCGTGTGCCCCAGATTAAGAGCCCGGCGGATGCCATGCTCATGGGGATCTTCAGTCACAATCCGCTCTTTAACCCCTACGCTCGTCCGGATCAGAGAAAGCAATCTGTCATGATCCTGAAGGCCGTCCATTATATCGAAATCAAGTAAAGCATCAAATTCTTTGCGGCCTTCGATGAGCGAATGCTTTATCATTTCGGCATATCCGGACAACAATTCCTGAACGGGAAGTGTATTAAAGAAAATTGTAGATATGACCACGGCATCAGCTTCTGCGAAAGCTCCTATTTCATTTTTACATCCATTGAAGTTTATGCCTGTCTTACCACCTGCAGATGCATCAACTGCAGCAAGCAGCGTGGTCGGTACATTGATAAAATGTACTCCTCGTTTGAATGTCGCTGCTGCAAAACCTCCCATATCGGTAATCATTCCACCGCCGACATTTATCACCATCGACGAGCGAGTCGCTCCTGAAGTGTTCAACTGATGCCAAATTGCAGATAGGGCTTCGAGTCCCTTGTTAACATCACCGGCAGAACATGTAATGATTTTAGCAGAAGAGACAGCCGATGACATCGATGAAAGCAGCGGCAACACCACATTACCGGTATTTGTATCAACAATAACAAATATGGCGTTAGGTTTTATATCGTCCACAAGTCTATCTATGGCCTCACCGGGGCTATTAGTAAATATCAGTTGTTGCGACATAGTCATGTATTTATAAAGTCAACATTTCATATAGTAACTGAGGAAAAGCATCTGCACATTCCGGCATAGAATCAAAAACGATGGCTGCGCCTGCTTTTTCAAGTTCCGCCCTCGGTACCGGGCCGGTAACCACACCAATCGTAAAGGCTCCGGCAGTAGCAGCCGATTTAACTCCCAACGGTGCATTTTCAATTGCGATTGCCTGTGACGGAGTCACTCCTGCCAACTGCATGCCGCGTATATATGGTTCGGGGTGAGGTTTGCCGTGAGTGACATCTCGCGAAGTCACTCGCATACCGTCTAAAAAGACGCCTGGATAGTCTTGTTCAAGTCTGTTGAGCAATGAGTTTTGTCCGGATCCTGTCACCAGCACCCTTCGCATGCCAACTTCTTTCATGATATCAGTAAGTTCACGTGCCCCCGGCATCGGAGATACATCGGGGAGATGTTTGAATATTTCAGTCTTACGACGATATAATTGCTCGCACTCTTCGGGAGTGGCATGCATGCCACGACAGCGTTGCATAAGCAAATCTATTGTCTGTGCTCCTGTCATGCCTTCATATAGAAAAAACTCATCACGGGTGACAGCCAAACCATTCTCCTCACACATTATCCTCCATGCCTCGGCATGATTTCCCATTGAGTCGTAAAGCGTGCCGTCCATATCAATAAGGGCGGCTACAGGTTGGAGACGTTTATAGCGGCGTCTCTCTCTATAGTCAGTAATTATATCTTTTAAGTTTGTCATTTCTTTTTTAATTCAGATTCAGATTCTTTTACGGCAGGAGCCGGGATAAGTCCTTCCTTTATAAAAAGAAGTGAGTCAGATGCTGACACAGGACTATCGTCAAGATTAATATCAACAGCGATATTACTGTTGCCGGGCAAAGCAAGTTTAGCAAACTCGGCCTTACGGACACCTCTACGGAACACATTTTCAATCTGGTCAATAAGATTGATTCTGGCGGTATCGACAACGAGACGACGCTCTATCGCCTGCTTCTCATCAAATTTTGCACGACCCAGCTTAATCTTATAATGCTCGGGATTACCTTTTATTGTAATACCGAATTTGAAAGGCAGAGGAGATTTGAGGACAGAGATGAGATAGTTGAAATTCAGAGCCAAATCATTGTGCCCCTGCACTCCGATCCTATACCTGTCAATGTCAAAGATGAACGGGAAAAGTTGCATCTGACTGTCGGAAATAATTGCTTCGACATTCATGTGGTCAATAATATTGCGCTGCTTATCTTTAAACATCAACCATTTAGCTATTGTCTTAAACGTATCTGCATCCAGCAGCTGCAATGAGTCGCCCTGAAGCTTTATGGCCGCTGTGAGGGTCGGTAGATCAAGCACCATATCCGGAGCGATGTCAACGGTCGCGGCAAGATCGGCATTAATTATACCTGAAATATCACGCAATAACGGCATTATAGAGTCTAATGCCGGCACGAGATCGACAAATTTGGAAATATCGAAATCATTAACTTTCAGACCAAATCCAAAACGCATATCCCTGGCTGTCGGCGCTGAATATAGAGCAGACAAATCTATTGACCCAACGTCAGAAGCAGCTCTCATCTGATGCAGATTGATGGCTCCGTCATAAAGCATGACGTTTCCGGTCAAACCATGCAACAACAGATCTGAATATATAATATTGTTAGCTCGGAGCTTAACATCTGCCTGTATATTTGCCGGAACGATAAACGGCGCTATACTGTCCTGTCCATGAATGGTAGCTCCGCTGAGTTCTTTTTCAAACAGAGAATCGTTATCAACTATATCAAGATGAGAGAAATCACTCTGACGATGCTCTCTGTTTGCTGCTCCTTTGAAAAATCCGTCGGCCAATTGATTGACATCTACAGTGTCACTAACCGCTTCAAATTCTATTTTGAGAGGAGACAAACGTTTTTTTGCCGTCAGCGCTCCCTTGACATTGGTTATACGCCCGTCTGCAAGAAAGTCTGATCGACCGACTTTATATGCAATCTGCTTCAAGAGAATTGTATCGTTGTTGAAAACTATGCTAAGACTATCAAGACGATTTCGCAATGGGAATAAAGGAGTAAACAGTCCTGCTCTGTGAGACGTCAAAGAGCCATTTATATTCCAGTTTAACAAAAACTTGGAAAGGGCTTTTGAGGTGCCCCAGTCTATTATCTCTGTTAGAGAATCAGTCATTTCGGAGTGGACTCGATGATGTCTGCTTCGATGCTGTCGCCTGTGTGCGAGAGCTAATGCGTAAACCGAATCCGGAGATAAATCAGGATGAGATTTAGATAAAGAATCGGCAGTCTTCTTTATTTCTCTTGCAAAACGCGTAACCGGCTTTTTATGCATGTCTACGTGAAGTGCGGAACGGGAGAACAACATTCGCGCATCTTTACTTCCGGCTGACATGCGATCAATGGACAGATCAAACAAAAATTCAGGCACACGTTCCATGTCTTTGAAACGTCTCATCACCACCCGACCGCCAATCTCGCGGAAACGTGCTCCGGCAGAATCGGTAATTGAAGTAACGTTTAAGGTCGCGATTTTCAGTCCGCCACCCATCGGCACTACGATTGTAGTGTCATCAC
>CAMWNL010000080.1 GCA_947175585.1 uncultured Bacteroidales bacterium
TGTCCTCAACACCGGGGTCAATCGCGAAATCGCCTGAATCAATAACTTTTAAAATGTCATTGAGAGCGGCGAGCAAGATGTCGAGTTCGTCTTTTTTCAGTAATCCTATAGACTCAAGCATTTGAATATGGGCCATTGATCCCATGACATCATATCGGGCGAGACGCAGATCAAGCTCCCTATCATTGCCAACGGTAAATTCTTCAATCATTTTGTCGGGCTCGAAGCCCTTGCTCCAGAGTTTCATAACGATTTTATAAGATTATAGTAAAAGGCGATAGCCTCTTCGATTTCAGATTCAAAAATAAATTCATCGGCTGTGTGACTGCGCGCCGAGTCGCCCGGACCGATTTTCAGCGCCGGAATGTTGTGGAGCAGCGCGCGGTCAGATAAGGTGGGAGACACGAAAGGCTCGGCTCCGAGCTTCAAGGCAGCTTTAACCAGCGGATGGTCAATGGAAATTACCGAAGCGTTGAGACGGGTGCTACGCGGCCTGACATCAGATTGCAGGACTGACGATATGATTTCAGCCACTTCGGCGTTAGAGTAGGCATCAGTGGTGCGCACATCGGCGACAAAGTTACATGTATCGGGTATGACGTTGTGCTGGGTGCCGGCGGCAATCTGAGTGACGGAGATTTTTATGTCGCCCAATGTCTGTGACACTCTGTCAAATTTAAAATTACGGAGTGTCTCAATGTCAGCAATGGCGGTATAGATGGCGTTGACGCCCTCGTTACGCGCTGCGTGACCGCTCACACCGTGGGCGGTGCAGTCGAGAACCATCAACCCTCGCTCGGCAATGGCCGCATCAAGGCCTGTCGGCTCGCCGACGATTGCCATGTCGATCGTGATGCCTGACGCTCTGAATTCGTTAAGAAGAAGTTCAATGCCATCCTTGCCGCTGACTTCTTCTTCGGCTGTCACAGCCAGAATAAGATTGACGTTGAGCTGCTCGTCGCGAAGTCTCAGAAATGTTTCGGTCAGCGAAACGACAGAGGCTCCGGCATCGTTGCTACCGAGTCCATATATGCGTCCGTCGCGATGGATGGGCGAGAACGGGTCGAGGGAGTAGCTTGCGGCCGGCTTAACAGTGTCGTGATGGGAGTTAAGCAGCAGGGTCGGACGCGACGGGTCGTAACTATCGCTCGCCGCCCACACATTGTTTTTGCAGCGTCGGGCCAAGACGCCGTTTGACAACAGGAATTCTTCAATAATGGCAGCGGTCTGACCCTCCTGCCGCGACAACGAAGGAGTGGCTATAAGTTTGTCGAGGAGAGAAACAGCTCGCATTGTCATTTAGTGATAGTTGTGCCGTGGTCGGCCAGGAGCCGGGCAGATGATTTGATTACAACTTTCTCAACGCCCGATTGGATAGCTTTAAAGGCATTGTCAATCTTCGGAAGCATGCCGCCGGAGATGGCTCCTGACTCTATGAGCGGTCGGTAGCTCTGAAGGTCGATGCGAGAGATTAAAGTCGACTCGTCATCGACATCGGTCAACACACCTGATTTTTCAAAGCAGAAAGTCAGAGACACAGGTGCAAGACGAGAGCACGCAACCGCGACAGCCGACGCCACAGAGTCAGCATTACAATTAAGGAGTTCGCCGTTACCGTCATGGTTAATGGCACTGAAGACCGGAGTGACGCCTTTGTCGAGAAGGCTGATGATGAAGGCGGCATTTACGCCGTCATCATTAATGTCGCCAACATAGCCGTAGTCGACAGGCTCGGGATTGCGACGAGTGGCGCGAATGACATTGCCGTCAGCACCACTGAGACCGATTGCATTACAACCCTCAGCCTGAAGCAATGCAACTATGCGCTTGTTGATGAGGCCGGCATAAACCATGGTCACAACGTCGAGAGTGGCGCGGTCAGTGACCCTGCGTCCGCCAATCATCTTGGTCTCGATGCCGAGAGTGGCGCTAAGGCGTGTCGCTTCCTTGCCTCCACCGTGAACCAGAATCTTCTTACCGGGCATTTTGGCAAAGTCGGCAATAAAGGCTTTCAGCGCTTCAGGATTGTCGATGACGTTTCCGCCAATCTTAACTACGGTAATCATAGGCTTTCGAGAATACGCTTGATGACGGCCTGAGCTGAAATCTCGCGGTTGGCTGCTTCGGGGATTACTATGCTACGATCAGATTCAATGACATCATCGGTGACGATCATGTTGCGTCTGACCGGGAGGCAGTGCATGAAGAAGGCATTGTTAGTCAGCTTCATTGTGTCGGTGTCTACAGTCCAGTTGCGGTCGGTCGACAAAACTTTGCCATAGTTGGGGTCAGTGTAGGCCGACCAGTTTTTAGCGTATACGAAGTCTGCACCCTCGAAAGCTTTTTTACGGTCATATTCGACTGTAGCGCGACCGACGAATTGCGGATCGAGTTCGTAGCCTTCGGGATGTGTGATCACAAATTCGTAATCGGTCTTGTTAATCCACTCGGCAAATGAATTTGGCACGGCCTGAGGAAGCGCTTTGGGGTGTGGCGCCCAGGTCATGACGATCTTGGGTCGCTCGACGGTCTTGAACTCCTCGATAGTGATAAGATCGGCAAAACTCTGAAGCGGATGTCGCGTAGCGGCTTCCATACTGAAAACCGGTTTACCGGAGTAACGGATAAACTGCTCGATGACGCGTTCCTCGTAATCCTCGGCTTTGTCTTTGAGACCGGCAAAAGATCTGACACCAATCATGTCGCAAAAGCTGCCCATAACGGGGATGGCTTCGAGTAGATGTTCGGGTTTGTCGCCATCCATCACCACACCTCGTTCAGTCTCAAGTTTCCATGCGCCCTGGTTGACATCAAGCACCATAACGTTCATGCCGAGATTCATCGCGGCTTTCTGAGTGCTCAGACGTGTGCGAAGACTTGAATTAAAGAAAATCATCAGCAAGGTGCGGTTCCGGCCTAAGTCAGTGTAAGCGAAACGATCGCGTTTTATTTCAAACGCTTCATCAAGAGCTTTCTTTATATCGCCGATGTCATCAGCGCATGTGAATTTTTTCATTTTTCGTTAAGTAGATTTTGAAATTCTTTGAGGAAAATGTCGGCCTGCTCCTTGCTGAGATTCAGAGCCGGAAGGAGTCTGACGGTGGTGGCGCCGGCGCCACCTGTGAAAATATGATGGTCGAAAAGCAAACGTTTGCGCATCTCTGAAGCCGAGCCTTCGATTTCGACGCCAATCATCAGTCCGCGTCCGCGCACATCTTTGAGTTGAGGCATTTTTTTCAGTCGGTCGATGAAGTATTGACCGACTGACGCTGCATTGTCGATGAGATTCTCGTCCTCGATGATGTCAAGAACCGAAAGCGCTGCAGCGCAGGCCAGGTGATTGCCGCCGAAGGTGGTGCCGAGCATGCCTTTACGGGCTTCGAATTCGGGAGAAATCAACACAGCGCCCATCGGGAAACCATTGGCTATGCCTTTTGCGCAGGTGATGATGTCGGGACGAATGCCGGAGTATTGGTGGGCAAAGAATTTGCCTGAACGACCGTAACCCGACTGGATTTCATCAGCAATCAGCACAACACCGAGACGCTCGGTGAGATCACGGAGCTGACGCAGGAAATCATCCTCGGGCATGCGTATGCCGGCTACTCCCTGGATGCCCTCGACGATAACTGCACAAAACTCGCCACTCGCGAGATGGCGCTCAACATCGGCAATATCATTGAGCCGGGCGAACTCGACGTTAAGCGTGCGGTTAAAGGGAGACACGATGGCGGGATTGTCAGTCGCTGCGACAGCTCCCGATGTGCGTCCATGAAAAGCTTTGTCGAACGCAAGCACCTTTGACTTACCGGTATGGAAAGATGCGAGTTTTATGGCATTTTCATTAGCCTCCGCGCCGGAATTGCAAAGGAATAATGAATAGTCATCATAACCGCTAATTTTGCCAAGGCGTCGGGCGAAGCGTGTCTGAAGCGAGTTTTGCACCGAGTTGGAGTAGAAGCCGAGGCGCGCAACCTGATCGGCGATGGCCTTGACATAGCGAGGATGAGCGTGGCCAACGGATATCACCGCATGACCGCCGTAGAGATCAAGGTAGCGGGTCCCATCGCTGTCATAGACATAGGAGCCTTCACCTCTGACCGGCTCGATATCATAAAGAGAATAGACGTCAAATAGATTCATTTTCTTAAAATGCAGATGGTTTCAGACGGAGACCTGTTGACGGGTCAAGTCCAAACATGATGTTCATATTTTCAACAGCCTGACCGGATGCACCTTTCAGCAGGTTGTCAATGGCAGATGCAATCAAAAGCTTGGAGCCATGTTTCTCGGGTTTGACAATGGCTTTGTTGGTGTTGACGACCTGTTTGAGATCGACTGCACGGTCAGCGACATGAGTAAACGTTGCGTCAGCGTAGAAATCGTTATAGAGTCTGTCAACCTCTTCCTGCGACAAGTCGCAGTCGGTGTAGACCGAAGCGAATATGCCACGGGCAAAATCGCCACGCATAGGCACAAAATTAATATCGGTCTTGAAATCCGGCTGCAGCCGGGTAAGAGTCTGTCTTATTTCGGCGAGATGCTGATGACCGAAAGGCTTATAGATAGAGAGATTGTCGGAGCGCCAGCTGAAGTGAGTCGTCGCAGACGGTTTCACTCCGGCACCGGTCGAACCGGTTACTGCCGTGACGTGAACGTCGCTGTTAAGCAGACCGGCCGCCGCCAATGGCAGCAATGCCAGCTGGATGGCGGTAGCAAAACAACCGGGGTTGGCCACTCTGTCAGCAGCGGAAATGCGGCAGCGGTTAACTTCAGGCAGACCGTAGACATAGCCGTCGCTCTCGTCTCGATAGTCCTGGGCAAGATCAATTATTTTCAGTCCTTCGGGCATATTATTGTTCTGCCAGAACGCTGAACTCTGACCATGACCCTGGCAAAGAAAGAGAACGTCAATGTCGTTGAGATTATATGTATCGGTGAAGCGCAGGTCTGTCTCACCGATCAATCCTCCGTGGACATCACTCAGTCTGTTGCCGGCATTGCTCTCAGAGTTGACAAAGACTATTTGAGCCTCGGGATGATTGATTAACAGACGGATGAGTTCGCCGGCTGTGTAGCCGGCTCCTCCGATGATGCCGACTTTCATTTCGCGTCTTCCGCGCCGTTGCGCTTTTGAACGTTATAATAAATCTTCATCTGATTGCCGAGAATCTTGGTGAATCCCTTGACATCGTCGGCCGACCATGCTTTGTTGACCTCGCCGTACTCACCGAAATCGGTCTTCATGAGATCAAACGGAGAGTCAACCCCAACGAGAGTGTAAGAGTAGGGGCGGAGTATGATTTCAACCGTGCCGGTGACATTGCGCTGAGAGCTTTCGAGCATAGCCTCTATATCGCGCATGACGGGCTCAAGATACTGTGCTTCGTGGAGAAACATACCATACCATGTAGCAACCTGGTCTTTCCAGTACAGCTGCCACTTGGTGAGAGTATGCTTTTCGAGCATCTTGTGGGCGGCGATAATCAGTATCGGGCCGGCGGCCTCAAAGCCTACACGACCTTTGATGCCGATGATTGTGTCACCGATGTGCATGTCACGGCCGATGCCGAATTTCGCTCCGAGTTCCTCGACTTTGCGGATAGCTTCGACCTTGTCATCATATTTGTGACCGTTGACAGCAGAAATTTCGCCATGCTCGAAGCTTATTGTTATGCGCTCTTCACCCCGGGCTGTGACCTGAGAGGGATAAGCGTGTTCGGGCAATGTCTGTTCGGAGTGAAGAGTCTCCTTGCCGCCGATGCTTGTGCCCCATAGCCCTTTGTTGATGGAGTACTCCATCTTTTTAAAGTCGGCTTCATAGCCGTGTCGCTTCAGATAGTCGATTTCATACTCCCGGGTCAGCGTCATGTCGCGAGTCGGAGTTATGATCTCGATATCGGGAGCCATAATCTGGAATGTCAGGTCAAAGCGCACCTGGTCATTGCCGGCGCCGGTAGATCCATGGGCGATAGCGTCAGCTCCGATGCTCTTGGCATATTCGATGATAGCCAGAGCCTGGAATATACGCTCTGACGATACACTGATAGGGTATGTGCCGTTGCGCAGGACATTACCGGCAACCATATATTTGATGCTCTTGTCATAATAGTCCTTTGTGACGTCGAGTGTGGCGTGGGACGCGGCTCCGAGCGCATTTGCTCTTGCTTCGATAGCCGCGAGTTCGTCAGCTGAAAAGCCACCTGTGTTGGCTATCGCCGTATGGACTTCATAACCTAAATCTTCAGAGAGATATTTTACTGCAAATGATGTGTCAAGGCCTCCGCTGAAGGCTAACACAACCTTTTTCTTCTTTTCCATAGATAAAAAAGGGGGGATATATATATTATGTGTAAGGTAATTATTTCTTAAGTCGCAGGACTTTGCCGATTTTGTTTTTCAGCATAATCATGTAAGGGGTGGCACGAGTGGCATTTTCCACCGGGTTCTTCGGGTCAAAAAGCATGCCTGTGCAGAGACACATTCGTCGGTTATTGCGTTGCAATATATCGTAATTTACGCAGCCCTGACATCCCTGCCAGAACTCTTCGTCATCGGTCAGTTCTGAAAATGTGACCGGCTTGTAGCCCATGCGAGAGTTGAGCTTCATAACCGGAAGCGATGTGGTGATACTGAATATCTTTGCGAAAGGGAAGCGCATTCTCGCGAGCTCAAATGTCTTCTCCTTAATGCGTGCAGCGAGACCGAGATGACGGTATTCAGGGTCAACGATCAGACCGGATGTAGCGACAAAATCACCGTGTCCCCAACATTCGATGTAGCTGAAGCCCACTAACTTGTCTCCATGAAGAGCCACGACGGCCTTGCCGCCGGTGATTTTGGCCGAAATATATTCATTGGAGCGTCGGGCGATGCCTGTGCCTCGTTGTAAAGCGGATTCGTAGATGAGGTCACAGATGTGAGGTGCATGCACGGCATGCTTCTCTTCGGCAAACGCCACGGTAATATCGTCTATATTCATTTCAATCTTTACCTGAGCTTTCTAAATCAATTGTTTTAAATGTATGTTATGATAAAAAACGCACAAAG
>CAMWNL010000081.1 GCA_947175585.1 uncultured Bacteroidales bacterium
GTGTGGGATAATTTCCGCTCTTATACAGTATCCGGTGGTGTGAATGGCACCACACGATTCGAGGCTATAGCTGACGAGAGTTATCCTTTTAACACTTCTCACGGATATTATTTCTACCTTAATCCGAATAATCCTGAATCCGGCAAGACATGGTATCCTGCAGCCGGTAAAAGAGAACGATCAACCGGCAAGATGACTGAGGTAAACAATAAAGGTGTCTACTGGATGACTATGCCGGCAAGCGCAAATTTCGGACAATGTATGGATATGAACGAAAAAGGCATACAGCTTACGGCAAACTTTACTGATCACGGCGGACGAAGCGCTGCAGTCTCAGTAAGATGTATTCGTCAATAAAATTTGTTCACTTGGATGAAATCAGGCTTAGGAGCGATTTTGGCGGCATCGGCAATTCTGGTAGCCTCATGCTCAAGCAAAAACAACAATGCTGACACTCAAAGCGATGCGAGCGAAGAACTATCTCCGCTCGCATCGCTTTGCCGCAGCATAGATTACTCAGATACAGCTTCGCTACGCGACGAGCGCGTCATGACTCGTCTAATGGTTGACATTGTAAAACTTATGCCTTACACCGACAGCTTAACCACGAGTCAAGAGCTGAATTTGTTCTTCAATAATATAAGTTCCCTACCCCGATGCGTCGCTATTGTTGACAGCCTTGGAGATCTTTACCTCAACAATCCTGCCTCGCCGGTGAGGGACAACGAACTTTATATCCGCTTCATCCGCGCAATGCTTTCGGCTGATTCTATTGCCGATTTCGTAAGACTGAGGAGCGAAGATAAACTTCGTCTGGCAAGCCTCAATCGCGAGGGAACAATTGCCAATAACATTTCTATTTTCGACCGCAACGGCAAGACCCGGGATTTGCACTCAATCAAGGCGCCTGATATCCTTCTTGTATTCTATGATCCGCAGTGTCCCCATTGTAGTGAAATTTTAGCCGAGATTGCAGACAGTGAAAAGATAAACGAGTTAATCAGAAAAGGCGAACTCGTGATTGTCGCAGTTTATGCCGAAGGCGATCGCTCAGTCTGGGATAGATCAAAAGCCGATATGCCCGACAATTGGATAGTTGGCTACGACCTCAGCGGCGTTCTCGACAACGATCTCTACAATCTCCCTGCAATGCCTGTAATGTACCTCCTCGACAGCGACCATCGCGTCATACTAAAAGACCCCGAACTCTTCTCCATCCTCCAATCCCTCTAATCCCCCACAGCCATCATTGCCGATATTCTATTTGATTGGGTCGATGCAGTACTGTCGACGGCCGCAATGGTTGCAATGTTCACCACGCCATACACTGTCGAATTGCTCACATGCCGCATCAATCAAAGTAGACTCATTGGTGAGTATTCCGGCCTCGAAGTTGCGTCGGTCGCTGCTCTTCATTCCTATTCCGGCTCCTGTCAGATTCGCCGAGCCAATGTAAGCGGTCTCGAAGTCAAATATAAGCATCTTGAAGTGGACTCGTGGACATAACATCCGCTCCAGACCGGCATTAAGAATCGGGTATCGGTCAAAATCCTCCCGGAAAGCCGGCCCTGGTTCTTTAGCATGGATAAGTCGGATCTCAACACCTCGCTTTAGTAGTTTAGCAAGTACGGCAAGGAACGGTTCCGTTGAAGAACCGGACTTAACATGAAGATCCTTAATATCAGCTGTACCAATCCAGAGCGACTTCCTCACAGAAGCCACTCGTGCTATGACCTTATCATAATGATCTTTACCGGATATAAATTCAACCGCCATACCAATGCAAAGTTACTTATTTTTCGTGAGATAGAGGTAATAATGAATCCTCACCAATGAATGTATAAGGAAAATCCCAAAAGGATTTGCGATGATGCTTGTACTTGTAATGCGCCATTCTTTGTCATAATTGATTTAGAGCTACCTTGAGCCATGAAGCGATACTGAATGGCGCAGCCAATGATTACGCCTATCATAGCCTTGATTGATGGCGAAACGCAACAATTTGAATTGCAGCCGCATTAGATTCCCTGACATCTCCAGACCTCCTTTCCTGACAATATTGCTGACAATTTGATTTCATCGCCTTTTAGATTTTCGTCACGGTTAACAGACAATAGTACGTTGATTGTTTCGGGAAGTTCTGACATCAGTTGCTGTAGACTTGACATTTCACTCATCGTCAATGGAAGTGAACGATTTGGATTAAAATATAGATGTATGGACAGATAATCAACATATTTCAGTTCCAATTCGTTAAAAATGGCTCCCAACTTTTCTGTAGCTTCTTTAACACCATTTCCTGACGTAGATTTTACTGTGAAGTATTCGGAGTCACGGAGTATTGTATTCAAGTCATTGAAATCATAACTTATCATGCCAGAAGTTACAATAGGTTGCAGCAGAGTCTTTATTACTTCCGGATACTTAGTGGTCGAAATATCTCGCATTACGCAATCGTAACAATAAGGGAAGATATCACTATTTAAACCAACTGTTAAGACACCTGCATCGTGGAAAGTCTTGGCAATGTTGTTAGCATTATCTTCACAGTCAATAAAAACTATGATGGCAAGTTTGTCTTCATCATTGGGAGAACAATCAAATGGATATTTAACCACTTCTGCTGACACTCCTTCAAATCCGAAAGAATTGATTTCGTTAATAACGTTCTCTATTCCGTGTCCAACACCAATAACTCTGAATGATGCCGGGAAATCTTGTTTATTGATTGAATCCAAATTGTTCATGATTACGTTCTTGATTTGATGGCTTTCCCATAAATTAAGGGAAACATGAATATTTATTATCATCGTGGACACAAGGAAGAATGTAAGGTTGATAATCCTTCTGACGGGCGTTAATGCATTTTATGATTGATTCCACTTCGTGAGATTCTATAAAAGCTCCCTTTAAATAATTTATAGAATTTGAATATGAAAAAAGCATATCGCTGCGACTTTTTAGATAAGCTGCACTTTCACAATCGATAAGTCTAATACTATCATCACAATTGTTCATTCTGAAAGCAATTCGAGCTGGTAAATTAGGCTTGAGATAATCTGTTATCACATTTTCCGAAGGACGCATGGTTGTTAAGACTAAATGAATACCTACACAGCGGCCCAATGTAGCAATTCTAAAGAGTGGATGCTCTATAGCCTCTCCAAACATACACATGAGATCTGCGAACTCATCAATGGCAATGACGATATAAGGCATAGGCGAGTGGCCCTCATCCAAACTGATAAGTCCTTTCGCGCATTTATCGTTATACTCAACTATGGATTTAACATTAGCCTTATGTAGCAGCAGAAACCGGCTATCCATTTCCTCTTTAAGAGAATCAAGAGTTCGTTTAGCTGTATCACAATCGGTTATTACACCATCCTCTTCCCCCTCTAACTGAGCGATAAAGGATTTGTTTAGCTCATTATATGGATAAAGCTCAACTATCTTTGGATCAATAAATACAAATTTAAGCTCAGACGATTGCTTTTTACAAAGTAAGGAGGTAATAATTGAATTGAGGCATCCTGTTTTTCCTGTTCCGGATGCACCGGAGATGAGTAAGTGAGGCAACCGACACAAATCAATGATAACATCGTTATTATATGAATCCCTTCCAATAATGATTGGGAGAATTTCTTCTTCGTATTTTGGAGACATAGATTTAATTATGTGTAAAGATTAAACACGTTCATTCTCTCCGTCTTTTCAATCCCTCGATAGCAGTCTGATTTCAACCATAAAAGCAGCATATCTGGCAGTTGATACTCGGGTGGGATATGATCTTGAAGTAACTCAGCCCCGATCCAATGCGATAACTCTTCCAAAGTATGATTGCGTAAGGCATTGATAACGGTATCGACAATGGGCTTATTCATATCTCCAAGTCCAAGAATCTCAATTTCTTTAAGACGGTCATTGTATTGCTGAATGACAAAATTGGATGCTGACGGTTTCAAAATCTATTGCTGCAAAGTCGGTCATTTTCAGTCGTTTCTATATAGTTGGTACATATCGGAAATCCAGCCTTTCATAGTCTTACGGAGAGAACCGGGCGATATGACTTCAAGCCATGCACCGTCGTGAAGCAGACGCATGATGAAGTCATAGGTTGGTGCTACATAAAGCTCGAAATCGGCATATTCACCGTTATCTTCAATCAGTCGCTGAGAATGATGTATCGGCAGAGACTTGATATAGTGTTTGTGTTGTTTGTAGGCTCGGAGAACAATTCTTTGCGGTTTGACATTCTCCGAGACTATTCCATACATCGATTCAAAATATTCCGAAGCGGAGAAGTCCTCAGGTAGCTTGAATGTGTGTTCAAGGGTTGTGAGCGACTGGATGCGGTCAAGGCCATAGATTCTCATCTTATTTTGAGCTGTAGGTTTCGCCAACAGATACCATCTTCCTTCAAAGAGTTTAACGCAATATGGTTCCACGATAATGGTTTGCGTATCGCCTGTCCGAAAAGAAGTATAGATCATTTCAACGACCTTATTTCCTTTCATTGCCTCCATAATAGGGGTAAGATGCAAAAGTCCGGAGGGTATCTCTTCAACAAGAATTCTATTTTTCAAAGAAAGATTTTCTTCAACGAGATTTCCGAGGGAAAATGTATCGAGCATCCATTGCCTGAGTTTATCTTCATTTATGTCGTCAGGATTGGTTATGTAGTAAAGATATCCACCTGATTTCTGACAACCGATGTCAATGTGCATTATTTTGCGGATATCCCCCCTCCACCGATTGAATGTGCCACGATGAAGCGGTTGATAATCGCTCATGTCTTTGTTGCGCTCCCACAGTTCGGAAAGCTCTTTAAATGAAATCTTTCCGTGACGGCGGATAGTGTTTATCAGCCAGATATGTTTTTTCAGTTGCGACATACCCAATCAATTCATTTGGCATTTTTCGGGATTTTCATTAATTTCAGTCATTGTCTGCTCAAAAACATCCCTGACATATTTGAAAACGGCCCCCGATATTATATCGTTTGCTATATCAACAGACCACGATTGATATTTCTCGAATTTATTCATTTCGGTCATAATGATATATTCTTCTTTTATATCAGGTTCTCCTATACCATAATAAGCATCCTTAAAATCCCGATTCTTAAACTCTACTGCAATACATTTCTTCCATCCGGGACGTGAAATTCCAAACCAAACGCCACTATCTTGGTTTTCGAATTCGAAACCGATATGACATTCATACTGCTTTTGTTTACACCAGTCCATAAATGGGTTGATGATATATTTCTTTACAAGATATTTTCGGTAACCCCAGCCCTCTTTCATAATGGCCGATGTCACCTGATGATACTTGTCCATAATGTCATATAATTCGGTCTTATCTTCTTCCATCTCTGTATCTGTAATAGTTCTAATTGTGTTAAGATATTGTTGTAAAATTTCGCGTATGCGAGGTTTATCTATCGCCATACGAAGACAGTCCTTTATCCATCGGACAATCTCATTTCTGTAACTTATGCACTTATAGTGATTACCACACTCCAGCCCATCAGAAGAATTCTTGGTCGGATCTTTGCCATGACGGGTCAGGTATAGGAGAGTATGTGGCTTTGATTCTACGAAATTATGATACCTGAGCAATTGCTTAGGTTGGTCGCCGGCATCAATTTTATTTTCAATAACAATCAGATAAGCATTTATCGAGAGCAATATGTCAATGTAGCCGCCTGATGTTTTGTCTTGAGAAATTGAGCCGATAACATATTCACGCTTTACAATGCATTTTTTTAGGTCAACATCATCAAAATCCAAGCCGAGAATCTGTGTAAATGACTTGAGTGGTACGATTCCAAGTCCATGTTTTCCTTTTGGATTCAGTAGGTTCGCGATAAACATTGAGTGCCTGACTTCGTCTCTTGAAAGATTAAGGACATCAAAGACATTATAATATTCCCCCATGTCTATCGCTTGCTGTTTCTTTTCCGCCATTTGGTTTAGCCGTGACTGGGCAGATTGAAAGAATGATTCATTATTCATAATTCAACAGTTTTGTGCAAAGTTAACTTATTCCTGTCTTATTTTGCAGTATAGGAGAGATAAACTTTATCTGTGCGGAAACTATCATAAATTTTATGAATGGAATTTTTACAGATCAACGTTACTTCCTCATAATTCAAATAGGCTTTCTCGACAGAGTCAATATACTCAAAATATCGTTTCTTTGGACTTCGTAACCTATATTGCCTGCATGCTTGAATATCAAAAATCCTATTGCCTCGCAGTGCTGCGACACCATCCTCTATTTGGACTTCATATGGATTATAAAATAATTGCCGCCGAAATATGGAATGGCACAACAATGTATCTGTCTTTCCCATAGCCCAATAGTTGCTCTTATCATATTGTTTTACAAAGAATGTATCAAACGACATAGACGGTTCGACAATCCCTAACTTTTTCAAGTTAATCAAAACCAACTCCCAAAACTTGTGATTATGACGTCGAACTTGCAGATGGGTTAATTCATGAACTATGGTTTCAATCAATGCATCATAACACATCAGAATTACGGCATCAAGACAATAAGTGATGTGCCGTTTTTTGACGTAGCAGCCTGCAAAATACTTACGGATGTAATACGGCCATTCGAATGTAGTACTTACATTGCCTAAAGCCAACCGGTTTGCAAATTCCTTCGTAAGTTTTGCCAGATGATATTTTGCACCAACAGTGAAATCAATTATTATTTCAGGATTAATTTTTTTCAAATCCTTTGCAGTGTGGTTCATTACAAGATGGTGAGCAAAATCACTTACCTCCTTTAATGACTTGAAAATTATCATTGCTTAATTTTTTAGTTTCACATTGTCTTTAGTTCTCGCCAGTTTTTTATCATGTTGACGAGGCAGCTTGCGACGAAATATTCGGGAGACGTCGGTGGGAATCCCATCCACGGGTCGTGTCGGTGAGGATCGCGTACTTGTGTGTCAAGGAAGGTTGTCCAAGCTGTATCTTATACACATCGGACGCTTCCGA